>CAYPUK010000019.1:0-2677 GCA_964414035.1 uncultured Thermoplasmatales archaeon
GTTTCATCCAAAAGAAAAAGGTCTTCGCCATAAAAAATCAATTCGTGGGAATACCATCAATCAGGATCTTGTGCAAATCAATATGAAAGTTGAGAAGCACGGGTCAAAACCAATAAATGAACTTCTAAAACCTGAAGATTCATCTGAATCAGAAGAGAAGAAAGAGGAGCAATAAATGAAATTGCCACAGCCACCAGAAGTAAATATTGGAATGATTGGTCATGTTGACCATGGGAAAACAACCCTTACTCAACGATTAACCGGTAAATGGACTGATGTACATTCTGAAGAAATGAAACGTGGCATATCTATTAAATTAGGATATGCAGATGCTGCATTTTACAAATGTCCGAATTGTGAGGAACCAAAGGGATATTGCACAACTAAAACTTGTCCAGTTTGCGGTGGGCCTACTGAGGTTCTTCGTACGGTATCATTTGTTGATGCGCCAGGCCACGAAACATTAATGGCCATCATGCTTTCAAGTGCGGCTATTATGGATGGTGCAGTCCTGGTGATTGCTGCAAATGAGCCCTGTCCGCAACCTCAAACTCGTGAGCATTTAACAGCACTTGATATTGCAGGAATCAAAAACATTGTGATCATTCAAAACAAGATCGATCTGGTGACTGAGGAAGAAGCTGCTCAACATTATCAGCAAATGAAGGATTTCGTGAAAGGTACGTGTGCTGAAGATGCTCCTATTATTCCAGTGTGTGCACATCATGATATCAATATTGATGTTTTAATTCAAACAATCGAACGCTTTATTCCAACGCCTCATCGAGATTTGGAAAAATCACCCTTGATGTATATCGCCCGAAGTTTTGATATTAATAAACCTGGTGCAAGACCAGATCAAATGAACGGTGGTGTGATCGGTGGATCTCTTATTCAAGGAACAATAACAGAAGGAAGTGAAATTGAGATTGCTCCCGGTAGAGATATTGTGGAAAAGGGTAGAAAGAAAGTTGAACGAATTAAAACACGGGTTGATTCTCTTTTTACGGGTGGTATGTCAGTTAAAGAAGCAACACCTGGAGGATTGATTGCTATTGGAACGGAACTAGATCCTGCTCGAACAAAATCTGATTCGTTCTCTGGAAAGGTTGTTGGTAAACCTGATCAATTGCCGCCCACGCTTGATTCGTTTACGTTAGAAGTTTCCTTGTTGAAACGAGTTGTGGGAACTATTGAAGAAAAAGCAGTTGAACAGATTAAAACAAATGAACCATTAATGCTTACTATTGGAACCGCGACTACTGTTGGAGTGGTTGCTGAATCTCATGATAACACGGTTATTGTTAATTTGAAATTACCGGTTTGTGCAAATGAAGGTCAGCGGATTGCGATTAGTCGACGGATTGACGGACGATGGCATCTGATCGGTTACGGGGAAATTCAAACGTAACCCCTGTTTTTTTGGATACTAATGCAGTTTTTACGATCTTTGAATTTTCACTTGATGTGGAATCTGAGTTATCTGGATTACTCGGTTCGTTTACTATTTATATTCCACTTGCAGTAGTCCATGAAATAGAAATCATTTTAGAGAAGGGGAAGGGAAAACAAAGAATTTTAGCAAAACCAGCGTTACAGTTCATCAAACGATATTCGGTTTGGGATCATCCAAAATACGATACTGCTGATGATGCTCTTCTTTACGAAGCAGAAAAGAATAATGCAGTGGTAGTTACTAACGATAGTGAATTAAGAGATCGGTTAAAAGAACGAAAGATTCCTAGAGTTTTTCTTCGTGGGAAACAACGATTGGTCCTTGAACCTTGATTTTTCCTAGAAAGTTTTTATAAGGGTGTTACTATTCCGGGTAAGACGTTTCATGCTGTCGGGGTGGCTCAGCCTGGTTAGAGCGCCTGACTCATAAGCGCAGCTTAAAGGGTTCGAAAAAAAAGTTGCCTTTTGGCGTTAAGATATCAGGAGGTCGCGGGTTCAGATCCCGCCCCCGACATCTCTTTTCTATGCCCCTGACTATGGTGGTGAACCCTTGGCCATGGTTGTGGAATATGGTTACTAAAATTACTCGCCTTTTTCCATAAAAGCGAATCTACAGGTACGTATTTTAATTTAAATACAAACCTGCAAGTTCGCACTTAAAAGAATTAAAAGGGATATAGTGGAAGACGGCATTCAAAAAAAAACTTATTTCCAGATAACGAAAATATAAATGATCTGCTGCATCCTTATAGAACTCCAAATACCTCTTTGAACAAAACCAGTTCATATATAAAAAAAGACGAACAGATAGCAAGCATTCTATAAATCATTATGTAAGTATTATAGAACGGTTAGAAAAATCAGTTGAAAAAACACCAGACGAACTTATACAGATGAAGAAAAAAGATTTGGAAAAAGCCATCAAAGATTCTTTAGATTCCTTCAAAAATAATACAGCAAAAAGCTATCGAACCTCGATAAAACGATTTTTCAAGACAAATATCATCGATAACCTCTACACTATAAAATCATTTGATGGGATAAAGTGCATGCTCGCAATTGAGAAGTATATTGAAAAAAAAGTATTTGAAATCAAAACCAGGAGTTGCGCAATCCCCGTGAGTCATCACGGGGTAAGCAACCCCTGATCACCTGGACCTGGGAGCATAATACCTATAAGTAGATAAGATATACCATTATTATAAGATCGGAGAGATGGTGT
>CAYPUK010000020.1:0-6132 GCA_964414035.1 uncultured Thermoplasmatales archaeon
TCAGGGGCAATTATACAACAGTTGAAAATGGGAAGAAAAAATGATTAATGCATACATGTTTATGGATGTAGAACCGGGATGCAGCCAACAAACACTTACCAGAATGAGACGCTTGAATCAGATCGAATCAGTATCTGTTGTTAGTGGACATCATGATCTCATAGCAAGGGTTTCAGTAGATGATTTGGAACGACTTCATGATATTACAGCTGAAGTACATAGAATACAAGGTGTAGTAAAAACAAATACTCATGTTATATCAAAAGAAATCAATGTGTGCCAGTAATATCGTTATCCTTTGTTTTTTAATTCTTTTCATATATTCTTATTTCTTCATTCTTGAGAAAAAGGTGGGGGTGGGAGAAAAAAAAAAGTTTACTTACTCCCTCATAACTTATTGATAACCAGCCTCCATTCCGAATCATAATAAAAAAAGTTATTTTTATATTCATAAAATTATTTATTATATTGTATATATAATTAAAAAATAAAGAAAAAATGCTATTTTATGGTTCTGGAACAAAACAGAAATACCAAACCGTCATGGTCTCCTTAGCACTATTATCACTGCTATCACGGGCAACAATCTTCATGGTAAACGTTCCGAGAGCAGGGCCTATCCATTGCCCTTCAAACAAACCATTTTCACTATTATACACCATGTCTCGTTCCTTCGCATCATCCGCAAACAACTCAACAGTAAGATCCGCTGGTTCATCTACATCATCAGTAATCATTGCTTGTACCGGTCGAACTCTGAATCCACCAAATCCCATAGTATCACCAACAATATCTAATGGAGTTTCGAATAATTGGATACCAGAAAAATGAAAATATCCTTCAACCGGATTTTCAATAGTAATCTCCGGTGGAGTAGTATCGTTTTGTACTAACGAAGTCACATTTGGAATCAAAACAGCCGAACTTATCAAAACAAGGCTAAAAAATATTATCATTTTTTTCATAAGATCACGTTGTTATATTCTAAACGTGAATTAGTATATTAAATTATGTATAGAAAAATAAAAATTATATGTTTTTATGGAAAAAAGGTTTTTTTGAACGATAGGTTGTTGAAATAATGAATGAAAATAGAATATTGTAAGAATCTTATTAAACTAGAAACGGAATCTACCAACGTGCGTTCAAGATGGATAAACATGTTCTTGTTGCCTACTTCACGAAAGGTGGAGCATCTGAAAAATATGCTCAAGTTATAGCAGATACCCTTAAGGATAAGAAGATAAGGGTTGATGTTCATAATCTTAAAGATAAAATTCCTTCCATTTCAGAATATAATATCATCGTCCTGGGAACAGGCGTACGAATGTTTATGGTGTACCGCCAGTGGAAAAAAATTCTGAAACAAAAAGAAATCAAAAACAAACAGTTGTTCATATTTCTATCAAGTGGTATGGCCATTGAAGAACCGGAAAAAGCTGTTGAAAAATTCTTACAACCATTGGTCAAAAAATATGATCTTAATCCTAACTCATTAGTCTCATTTCCTGGTGTTACTCCTGAAAAATGGGCTAAATACGATGATGGTCCAAAAGACACGATGAAACCTGAGTTAGCAAAAGCATGGGCTGAAGAAATCATCAATCAGATCTGAAATAAGATCTTTGTTCGAATAGTTCACTTAATTCTATTAAGGCATAATGATTTCAGATATTTTTCCGCTATCAAATGAGTTATCCTGAAATACATTCTTTCGAGTATTCTATCTTTTTTGATTGGTTTATTATACTGATATATAGCCAATATCAAACTGATTAACGTTTAAACATAATCAAAAACAATCTGTTTTATTAACCAGTTTGATCCTCCTGCAATTGATCGATTTCATCAAGGATTTCACCAAGTTGTTCAATCCGACTTGCATAACCTGAAAAATCACCCTGTTCAAGCAACGCAAATGCTTCATCATAGGTTTCAATTGCTTGGTTGATTAATTCCTGAATGTCTCCTTCAATAGGTGGTTGATCATCAGGAAGGGTTTCATTAATTTCATCTAAAAAGACTGCTGCCAAAGATGCATTCAAATCCTCTCTCATTGCCAACCGGTCACCAAAGGCAACAATCACTCGTTTTAATTGAGGAATAGAACTATTACCAGATGCTCTCAGATATACTGGTTCAACATATAATAATGATTCATTAACCGGAATCACCAATAGATTCCCTCTGATAACCCGTGAACCAGATTGACTCCAGAGTGTCATCTGTTGTGAAATCTCTGTGTCTTGATCAATTCTTGATTCGATTTGAGTAGGTCCATAAATGAGTTTTTGCTTGGGAAATTGATATACTACTTTCTCACCATATTTTCCAGGATCAGATCTAGCTCCCATCCAACCAATCATATTATCTTTTCCATTTGGAGTGAAAGGTGTCATAATAATAAAATCTGAATCTCCTTTTGTTCCTGGAAGGTTTAGTAACATATAATATGGTTCCATTTTTATTGTGCTACCGGAGTATAATTCATTGGGGATTTTCCATTGGTCCTCACGATTATAAAATACACGTGGATCAGTCATATGATATGTTGCATAGACTTCTGCTTGCAGAGTGAATAAATCCTCAGGATATCGAATATGATTCTTCAAGTCTTCAGGCATCATAGTATAATCAGTAAACAATGATGGAAACATTTTTTGATAGGTTGCAATCAATGGTTCTTGTTCAATCACATAAAAGGTTACCTCGCCAGAATAGGCATTGACTACTACTTTCACAGAATTACGGATATAATTGATGTTTTGTAAACCGAAACGTTCTGCATATGGGAACCGATCCGTTGTGGTATACGCATCAATAATCCAATACAGGCTTCCTTCTGAACTAACAATGTATGGATCAGCATCATATTCTAAGAATGGTGCAATGGTTTCAACTCGGTTTTGAATGTTACGATTAAGTAAAATTTTGCTGTCTTCAGTAACTGATCCAGAAAGCAACAGTTGAATTGAACCAAACTTTAAAGCAAACGCTAGTTTTGATGCTCCTGAAAGTGAAACACCTCCAGATCCCGTATAGGTAGTATACACATTTTCTCCACCCGCAGGATAATCGAATTCTTCTGTTTTGGTGTTGACTACGACAAAGTTGTCTGTTTTTTCACCATAATAAATCTCAGGTCTACTAATTGTTAAATTCTTTTTTGTTTCTGGAGGGATATCTTTTATCCAAAGTTCAGGAAGACCATCCTCGGTTTTTTGATTTACAGGGCTTAACGATAATCCATATCCATGAGTGTAAACTAAATGTTGATTCACCCAGGTTTGTGCTTTTTCAGCAAGATCCATTTGGTTTAATTCACGAGGAGAAAGCATCACTTGATAGGACCGATCCATTCCCTTTTCAGATATGGTGTACCGATCTATATCCACATCATTGAAATCATAATAACTTCTAATCAATTGTAACTGAGAATACGTATCTTTCAATGCTCGATAATCCCATAATCGAATATTATCCAATGTGACCTCGTTATTTTTCAATTCCTGATAGGTCAAATTATAATTTGGTTCAAACGGAATCTCCCCAACCGTGTCAAGATCAAAGGCTTGCAGAGTGGCATCGATGTTTCTTTCAATATATGGTTTTTCGGTGTTGTATTCATCTGGTTCAACTTGAAATTGTTGCACTGCAACACCTGCAATCCCTCCAATTAATAACACAAGAATGATTATTCCAATGCCAATGACTGGAATCCTCAGATTCTTTAGTTTCCATTCAGCGAAAAACAAGAGTCCAACAATTCCTAAAACAATAGATATTATTGATCGCATGGGAAGTGTTACATGAATATCGGAATATGCTGCTCCAAACACGGCCCCAGCTTCAGAAAATAAAATATCATATCTAGAAAGCCAGACCTGAATGGCGATAATTATGAAAAAAATACCGGTAAGAATGAAAAGATGAAGCGTCATTTTACTTTCAAATCCTTTCTTACCACGAGTAAAAAATTCATCGCTGATATCTTGAAAACTACGAATTCTAAATGGTTTTCCAAAAATCAAATAAATTAATGCTGAAACAAATAAGCTGATGATAGTAATTGCAAGAAGAAAACCAAGAATGGAAGTATACCAGGGAAGTGAAAACACGTAGAAGCTGATATCATTTCCAAAAACAGAATCAGCTATACCAAAATTGGTTGCATTCATAAATTTTAAAAGAACACTCCACTGTGTTGAATAAACAAGTCCAGCAAGTAAAGCGCTGAACCCAAAGACCAAGGGAATGATTTTTTTAACAGTTTTTTTTACTTCAATTCCTTCATAGATTAATACTTTTTTGATAATCCACCAATTCAGATAAAGCATAGCAAAAAAAAGGATTGCTGAAAGAATTCCTAACATTAATTTCGCATTAATTATAGTGAAGAACACATTCGACAAACCAATACTAGTAAACCAAAGGAAATCAGAATAAAGACTTGGAATCAATAATAATCCGATACTGAAAATAACAACTGCGGTAAACCCAAATAGTAATATATTTCTTGAATCCATCTTATCACTTTCCTTCTTTTTTATGATTTAGCAATCAAACTGAAAATAGTTGAGTTAACTTCTGTTAATTATTCGCACATATAAGTAAAACTATAAAAAAGTACTGAATTAGATGACAATTCAGAAATTATATGGGATTTCAATAATCTTTTCACTATGATCAATGAAATAAATAGTTTTGATAGTTTATAAGGCATAATTTGATAAATATGAGATAAAATAGTTACAGTTGTGAGAGAGCATCCCATCGTAAATGGCCATATTTTTACAATCTTCTCCTCCCCCACCTTTTTTGCCATACTAAACACAATAAATTATAATAATCAAATGGATTAATACAAGGAAGAATACAGCATATTCTTTAACATATTTGCTAGTTCATACCGCTGGGTATCAGTTAACTCTTCAGCATACGATCCAACATAAGATTTGAACCGATGCATCCGCTCAATCGCATATTGATATTTCTCAAAATCAGTCAGCACATGATCTAGTTCAAGAATAAGTCCTTGCAATTCTAATAATTTCTTTTCATTTTGATGAATATCAGCCCGTTGATATAATTCCAATGTAGTACTAAGCGATAACAAATCACTAATCCATTGTTCATAATGTTTCTCCATCGAAGAATACATTTGCAAATCTCCAATCATCCATTTCTCCAACACCTGCATATCAGTTTGAGTAAGATCTTGTTTGGTTTTCAACTTGGTAATAATCTCTTTGATTTGAGCATGAAACAAATCCTGATAACTCTCCCGAGTCCAATTTTTCAACTTTTCAATAGGAATGGGTTTTGCAGTATGCCCATCATCATCTAAATGATTAAGCATATGCTGAATACCAGTTGTGACCTCTTCAATGGCCTGTGGAATATCTCGATTCATCATGAAACACCTAACAAATACTTCTTTGAAACACATTCATCTTTTTTTATGGTTTTGGCTAAATATACTGTTAACACAAGGGTTTCAAGGTAAAAAAATTTGAAAAAAGAATCAATTTAATCCTGATTAGTAAGTATTGTATTTCTATGGAAACCGGTTCTTCTAATTCCGCAAAACGGACCGACAGATTCATTATAGGCAACATACAATCCACAATCCGGACAACTGATACAAAAACGCATTGCTACATATTCACCTCCATCATTCCTCAAAAAGTCATACAAGGATGACTGTTTAAAAACACTGTGCATATACTGTATAGAAACCACATACCACAGTGTAAAATATATGAAAAAGTAATGATTAACATGATAGACTTACCATTAGTAATTGGGTACTTAGCCGCAATATGTACTACTGCAGCTTTTATTCCACAAGTAATACACACCATTAAGACCAAATCAACAGAAGACATCAGTTTATACATGTACCTTATTTTTCTGATTGGTGTATTCTCATGGTTTATCTATGGAATCTTTATGAATGCACTCCCTATCATCCTTGCAAATGGAATTACTTTTCTATTAGCCCTTATAGTTTTACTTGAAAAAATAAGATATGGAGCCTGTCCGAGAATTAATTCCAAAAATTTAGTGTAATTACTCGGAGAAAACCGGTAGGTTTAACAGGAGAAAATGCATACATTTTCTCGGTGAAAA
>CAYPUK010000021.1:0-5285 GCA_964414035.1 uncultured Thermoplasmatales archaeon
GTGTTTGATAATTTAAGCAGTGGAAAAAAACAGTTTATCGCTCATCATTTTGATAATCCACATTTTTTATTCATTAAAGCTGATCTACTTCAAAAACATCGTATCGATCAAGAAATTAGAGATCATGACGTCGTTTTTCATATCGCAGCAAATCCTGATGTGAGAAGTGGTGTGGATGATCCATCCATGGCTGAAAAGGATATGCAGGCAACCTATAATTTACTGGATGCGATGCGAACGAATAATGTGAACAAAATCGTGTTTTCTTCTAGTAGTGTGATCTATGGTGAAACTCCAGCTCAGCCACTCCCTGAGGATTATGGTCCATTACTTCCAATTTCAGTGTATGGTGCTGCAAAACTAGCTTCAGAAGGATTGATCAGTTCGTTTGCTCACACCTTTGACATGCAAGCCTGGATGTATCGATTTGCTAATGTGGTTGGCATTCGAGGGACACATGGAGTGATTGTTGATTTTATTCATAAACTGCAAAATAATCCTGGTGAACTTGAGATTCTTGGTGATGGAAAGCAAAAGAAACCATATTTGTATGTCACTGAATGTGTGGATGGTATCCTTCATGGATTTAAACATGCTGATGATGAAGTAAATGTGTTTAACCTTGGAGTTGATTCATTAACTGAGGTCACTCGTATTGGTGAACTTGTCGTGGAAGAAATGGGATTGGAAAACGTTGAATTTAAATACACTGGTGGAAAACGTGGCTGGAAAGGAGATGTTCCTCAGTTTCAACTTGCCATTGATAAAATGAATGAGATTGGATGGAAACCAAAACGTTCTTCTGATGAAGCAGTAAGAAAAGCTATTCGAGATTTACTTGATACATTGTAACTTTTTATCGTTAATTTTCTTCATCATCTTTTTTAATTTTTTAGGGAAAAAATGGATAAGGTACGTGCCCCCTGCAGTCGTATCGATTTACAATAACCATCAAAATCGACTCATTCTACTTTTCTTAGTTGCTTAACGATTCGTTTCGAAGAAGTTAAACCTGTGTTTGTGATATGTATAATTATGGAATTAGGTTATAGTAAAAATCTTATTGAGCTTAAGAATAAAGATTTGTCTGAATTAGATAAATTTGTAAAAAAATTTATGAAAATACTTGAAAACTATTTTGATTATGTCATTATGAGTGGATATGTTGCAATTTTGTTTGGAAGAATTCGAATCTCGGAAGATATTGCCGTATTTATTGAAAAAACAGATTTCGATACTTTCGAGCAATTCTGGAGTGAGGTATCCAGTACTTATGAATGTATCAATACCAATAGTGTAGAAGAATCTTATGAAGATTATTTATCAGATAACATACCACTTCGGTTCTCAAAGAAAAATGAGTTTATTCCAAATGTTAAACTAAAATTTCCAAAATCAAAGCTAGATGAATGGACATTATCTGAAAGAAAAAAGGTGTTAATTAATGATTATGTGCTTTTTATTTCACCGTTGGAATTGGAAATTCCGTATAAGCTCTATCTTGGAAGTCAAAAGGATATTGAAGATGCACGATTCCTGTATCGATTCTTTGAGGAGTATTTAGATCATAATGTAGTACAACAGTTTAACCAAAAACTTAAAACAAGAGAATTATTTAAGAAGTATATACAATGAAAATACCTGAAATTGATTTAGAGGAATTAGAAAAACAGAAAAAAGATAATTTTCAACAACGTCTTGAATTTATTGATCAATATGTGAAATGGTTGAAAAAAACGGAAAATAAAAAGTGGAGTAAACAACAAAAAAAGCTCATTGAATGAACTGTTTTAATAGCCGTTTTATTTTTTTATTTTTGTTAGTCTTGGAGGGTTTTTAATTTTTGTTTTACTGTTTTTTTTATTTGTTCGTAAGAAATGACTTGAGTGGTGAGTTTGGTTATATCTCGTAAATAGGTTTTATAGTTTTTTATGGTTTTGGTAGGATGCTAGAGAAACGAAGTCTTGCATGCTCAGTTTAATAATAGTAAAATAAAAAATAGATTGAGGACCAAGACTTTCTTCTGATGAAGAGTTCGAAAAGCTATTCGGAATTCTATTTGATACGTTGAAATAGTACTATTTGATGGGGAAAAGTTTTTTGATAACTGGGGGCATTCACTTTAACCATAATTTTTATATATTATATATAACAATTATATATTGATATTTTATGCCTACAACGATTCAAATTAGGAAAAGTACAAGAGAGAAACTAAAACGGTTTGGCCATAAGGGAGAAACTTACGATCAGATCATTGAACGATTGACATCTTATTTTGAACAGTTAGATGTGGAAAAACTTATTGATAAACGGTGGAAAAAACTTCAAGAAGAAAAAAAAGATTATGTTTCTTTGGATGAAATCTAAATGGAAGTTATGGTTCATCCCCGAGTTAAAAAATTTATTAACGACAGGCAGGAAAAGAAAGTCGTTATTGGACATTTGAAACTTTTAAAAGAAGATCCTTATCCGTCAAATAAACATCTCGATATCAAAAAGTTAAATGGTAAAACTCATATTATGTATCGATTGCGAATAGGTGATAATCGGTTTGAATATTTTATTGATGAAGGAAAAATTTGGATTGATAGTGGATTTAAAAGAGGGAGAGGTTACAGATAATATCATAAAAAATATTCATAAAATTATCTTGTTTAAACACGATTATGATAATCATGATTGAACAAGCAAACTTTTAGATTGTGCATGATGGAATGTTCATTTTTAAAAAATGTTGATCATGATAATACAAATAAGTTTGACATGAAATCCCTATTACATAAATGTAAAGCAATGTTAAACCATTCTTTTTCAAAATTAATCTATAAAAGATAAGGGATATCTTTAAATGAAATTGTTTTATTAAACCGGTTTGATGAACATTTCAATTATTGGAACTGGGTATGTCGGCCTTGTGAGTGGTGCTTGTTTTGCATCCCTTGGTCATCATGTGATCTGTGTTGATGTTGACCAAAAGAAAGTTGATAAGATTAATAATTCTATTTCTCCGATTTATGAAAAAGGGTTAGAAAAATTATTACAAAAGTATAAACAGAATATTGAAGCAACAACATCGTATGAACAAGCAGTTCAGAATAGTGTTATTACCTTTATTTGTGTGGGAACGCCTTCTTTAGATGATGGTGATATTGATTTATCGTATGTTGATCAAGCAACAAAAGCTGTTGCTTCTGAATTAAAAAAGAAGGAGGGTTTTCATAGTGTTATTGTGAAAAGTACGGTTGTTCCTGGGACAACGGAAAATCATGTTGTTTCTTTAATTGAACAAGTTTCTGGTAAGATTGCTGGAAAAGATTTTGGTGTGGGTATGAATCCAGAGTTTCTTAGGGAAGGAGTGGCAGTGGATGATTTTTTGCATCCTGATCGAGTGGTGTATGGTTATGGTGATGAAAGATCACGTAAGCTTCTTGCTGAATTATATAAGGATTTTTCGTGTCCTATTGTTGAAACTAGTGTAAATGTTGCTGAGATGATTAAGTATGCAAGTAATTGTTTTCTTGCTGCAAAGATTAGTTTTATTAATGAAATCGGCAATTTTTGTAAACATCTTGGTATTGATGTGTATGATGTTGCTGATGGCATGGGACTTGATAAGCGGATTCAGCGATCTTTTTTGAATGCTGGTATCGGTTGGGGTGGAAGCTGCTTTGGTAAAGATACAAGGGCACTTCGTGCGTGGGCTGAAAAAGAAGGTATTTCTAATGAAATGATTAGTGGTACTATTAAAACAAATGAGAGTCAACCATTGCAATTGATTACGATTTTGAAAAAACACATGCCTGATCTTTCTGGTAAAACAGTTGGTGTGCTTGGTCTTGCGTTTAAACCGGATACTGATGATATCCGTGATAGTCGTAGTATTCCATTAGTTGATACATTGGTAAACGAGGGAGCAAATGTTAAAGCGTTTGATCCGAAAGCAATGGATAATTTCAAAAAACTGTTTTCTGATATTTCCTATTGTGATTCTGCAAAACAAGTGCTTGATGCTGATGCAGTACTTATTGCTACTGCTTGGGAAGAATTTGAAAAATTAGATTATAGTGGTAAACTTGTGATTGATGGAAGAAGAATGCTTAAAGTTAAAGAATCTGCTAAGAATTATGAAGGAGTATGCTGGTAACTTAATCCCTAATCTTTTGTTTACATGTGTTTTATTTCAAAAAACATACTTTTTTGGTTTTCCTTAAAACAGATTGTATGAATATTACTTATTTACATATTGTTTTTCATTTCAATTATATCTTGTTTTGTTTCAGGAAGATTTTTTGTAACAATCTCCCAGACTATCGTCAGATCTATTCCAAAATATCCATGAGCTACTATATTTCTTAATCCTATCATTTTTTTCCAAGGTATGTTTAAAAACTTGTTTCTAAGGTCATGAGGTATATTATTAGCTGCTTCACCAATTATTTCAAGATTACGTAAAACTGCATCTATAACCATGTGATTTTCAATAAAATCATCATAGTATAAATCCCTAATATAATTTTCAATTTTATCCATTGATTCAAGGATATCTTCAACAAATAGGTTATATGAACGTTTCAAGCGTATACAACCTCACTAAGTATTGCATCTTTGAGTTGAGGTTTTAATGCTTTTATCGTTACAAGATCAACTTTTAGATCTAGTATCTCTTCTAAATATTCTTTTAAGTCAACAAACTCCCAGCCAATTTTATCATAGAATTTAACCAAAATATCAACATCACTTGTTTTTGTCGCCTCTCCCCGAGCATACGATCCAAATATTCCAATCTCTTGGACTTTAAACTTTTCTTTTAAATATGGTTTATTTTTTTTAAGGATTTTTTCTAATTGTCTTCTTGATTTCATTTGATTACCATTTAATCAACTGCTTTATTTATAAACGTATGTGATGGTAGTTATAAATAACTCTCGTGCGAACATTTTTAGGAAGTCAATTGCGTGCCCGCACCACCAGTCACCACTCCCTTCGCTCGCTGTAGACTGGTGGAATTCTTTCTTTAAAGGAGGAACGCTCCTTATAAGAAACTATTTACAGTCTCCTCAGATTAGCCAAGATCTGGATTTTACTTATGGGGATTCATAAAATTTAAGAGATATAGATAACAAAACAATCAAAGATACTAGATTTATTTGATTATCTTCCAATAACCGCCTTTTGCAGGACCTACTCTCTTAAGCAATCTTTTTTCTTTTAATTTAGCGATATTCTTTTCTACAGCAGTGGTGGACAAATCAAGTAATTTAGAAAGCTTAGAAATAGTTACA
>CAYPUK010000022.1:0-1905 GCA_964414035.1 uncultured Thermoplasmatales archaeon
ATATATAAATTTTTGCTTAGCAAAGGTTTTTTTCATAAGTTATATAATTTTGCTGAGTAAACCACCCCAGCTTACGAGCAAATCCTGCAAAGGATGGCAGTTTTCCCATAAAATTTTGCAGAGGGTGTCAGGCGAATTGCACGCGAAGGATGTCTGTTAATTCCCCTCTATTTTATCAAATCTGGCTGATGAATCAGATGAAGGTCAGCAGCTAAGCATTATGAACGTTAGCAGTTCTGGATTTCTCTTTTGATTTTTTTAACTATAAATCAACAGATTGAGATCTCTCAAAAAGATACGATCTCCTATTATATTCACCAACATTTTTTTGCACATAGCCTCTTTGCCTTAAGAATTCTAGAAAACTACTTAAATGTGCACTCACATAATACACATAGTGAAGAAATATGCCAAATATAACATTATCACTACCTAGTGAACTTCATAAATTCGTAAAGAAACATAATGAAATCAACTGGAGTGAGATTGCCAGAAGAGCAATATCGGCACAAGCCAAGAAAATTAAGCTCATGGAACGGTTAGTTAAAGACAGTGAATTCACCGAAGAAGATATCGATGAAATTGATGGAAAGATAAAAGAAGACTTGTTGAAACGGTTTATAAAATGAGACTTGTCATCGATACAAACAGGATTATTTCAGCATTGCTAAAGGATGGACTAACTCGAGAAATCATCACTTCGAATTCCATTGATTTTTATTCGATCGATTATGTTATCGAAGAGTTGAACAAATACCAATCATACATTCTCAAAAAGGCTCACATGACCAAAACAGACTTTGATCTTTTATTCGATTTAGTGTTTGATCAAATTCAAATAGTAGAGGATAACAAAGTTAAAAAGCATATGAAGGAAGCCACTGAGATCATGAAGGATATTGATATTAAAGATTCGCCAATCCTAGCTTGTGCCTTATCAATACCAAATGAAGGTATTTGGACTGAGGATAAGGACTTTGAAAAACAGACAAAGATACCAATATGGAAAACTAAAGTGCTAAAAGAATATGTAAAAAATCGTCGTAAATAGACAAAAACAGCCTATTGAGGCTGATGAGATTGTTGGTCAGCCTAAGTTTTATGATAATTCATTATCACAAATTTACGATTTTATGATATTAGGATGACACAGTTACCCATATTTCAGATTAAAATGATAGAGATGAAGAACAATATGTTTCCCACGTTCATTTTTTATGTAAATCCCATCAGCCAGCAGCCATCCTTCATAATTATGAATCATAGCAGCCACGACAGAAGAAAAAACAATCAACCACATGCCACAAAAAAACCATTGACTCAACCAAGCTAAAAATTTTTTACCTACCGAGCAAACCGTGCAAACGGTGTCTGTTTTCCCCCATTATTTTGCAAAGGTTGGTAGGTGAATTACGTGCAAACGTTGTCTGTTAACCTCTCTTTATTTTATCAAACTCGGTGGTTAATCAGAAATGATGGAAAGCAGCTAAGCATTATGAAAAACAGTTGGTATTCATTATGTGAATCAGCAAGCAGCATTATCAACGTTAGATTATATGCATGAGGAAGATTAAGAGATGCCTCTATGAACAATGACCTTTCGTAGAACTCTTCTTTCTGAAAAAAAACGTAATATGTTAATAAACGCTCAGTTAAAATTTGATTGAACAAATACCAACTTAAAGCAATATTGATAAAAACACATAACTAGAATGGCATACTTATAATATGATGTAAACAGGATCGGAGAAGAACGATATCCTCAAAAAATAACGCAAAAAAACCAAAGAGCATTAATCGGTCAAAGGAATTCAACACATTCATCAAAAAAATAGAAAGATACTCAAAGAACTCTCTGACTAATTTTTTTTATTAAATCTTATGTTTAATCTACAAGGCAATCTC
>CAYPUK010000023.1:0-8428 GCA_964414035.1 uncultured Thermoplasmatales archaeon
GTCTTTTTGTTTTAATCCTTTTAAACCAGTGGTGAATCGATCTTTCCAGTTTTGATGAATAGGATCAACTAATGTTTTAGTAATGTATTTATAAAGAAAAAATACGAGAAATACACCGATTATTCCCCACAAAAAAAATACGTTCCTCCACCCTAAGAATAGTGCTAAAAATGGAACGATTAACGGAGCAAATCCAGATAAACCACCGATTGAGGAATGAATTCCAAGTGCTTTTCCCTTACGCGGGCCGAATAATTCAGCAATCATAGTAAAACTGGGAGCTGGAAGGATACCTGCGGCCATACCAATCAAAGAGAATGTAATTATTAGTGAGATTGCATTGATGTTAAATCCGGTGAGAAAGGTGGCGATGCTAAAGAATAATGCAGAAAGAGTAATGATGATTTTTCTACCGTAAACATCAGAGAGCATTCCACCAGGAAACTGCATAATCCCATACATGATCCACATTCCAGTAAATGCCCATCCTGCTTGTATATCCGATATTCCAAGGTCTCCGGTGATATCAACAAGTAATGTTGATGGAGTGATACGTCCAACAAAGATAAGTAACCATGCAAGTGAAATAAAGAGAAGTGATGATTTTTGATAGGTGTTCATGGTCAAGCGGCAATAAAAAGTCATATTAAAAGATTGTGCAGAATCAAATGAGATCTGATATGATATCACTTGAATTTACGGATTTTACGAATTAAATGGAAAAGTATAAGTGCATCTATCGTGTTTCTAATATTTGTGTGAGGATGTACCAAATAAATACACATCGTATAGGGATGAATGCTGGAAAGGTCTGGGATATACTCGATCAAAACCATTCATTAACTCAACATCAGATTATACAAGAAACTGGGTTGAGTGAACATGAATTTTATCAAGCTGTTGGTTGGCTTTCTAGAGAAAATAAGATTTGCAAACAGGGTGAATTCTATCATCTTGATGAAACAAATCTAACTGACCCTATTGGTGAAACTGCAGGTGAACTGGTCACTGTTCTGGAAGATTTAACAGAGTCGGTGGATGTTCTTGATCGGTTAACTAGGTTAGAATCAGATGAATTTTATCAAGCTGTTGGTTGGTTGGCTCGAGAAGGTCATTTTCAAAATAGTCAAGAGGTTAGTGATCCTGCTTTAGATTCAGAAACATTAGATGAAAAAGTGTGCAGACTTCAAGATGAGATAGAAGTGTTATCTGATGAACTAGTATCAAGAAATCATATTGTCAGTGAGTTAACCCGGCAGTTAACTGAAACGCAGACGAAATATATTCAAGATGTTGACGTCATTGAGAAATTAAATACTCAACTTACTCGAAGTCATGAACATATTTCTTCAGTTGATGACCGCAATGCAGAATCAGATGAAAAAATTCATTTCTTAGAAAATGAACTTCAAAGTCTTCATCAAGAATTAAATTCACGGAATCACATTATCAATGAGTTAAGTCGGCAATTAACACGGACACAAACAACGATTATCACTCAATCAGATCAATTAGAACGCTTGCATAATTCCCTTAGACAAACACCTTCAAAACAAGGAGGGTCGGTTTCTGCTTCTCTTCGTCATCGGTTACGACGCATTACTCAGTTACAAAAATCATTAGATACCACACAAGAACCAGAACTCATGTCTGAGACCAAATTATATGATCAGCAAAGCCCTGTACTTGATATTTCACAATCTCAATCTGTTTCTGAAGATGATTTAAGAGAAGCATTGCAGGAATTACATGAAGATATTGATCATCGCATCACTCAAAAGAAACCTCAGCTTCACGACGATTAATATCAACTTCCTATTTTTTTTAATTCTTCTTTTCTTAAATGAGATGGTTTAATTATGACAAACCTATTTCTTTTGTATGACTGGTGGTGAACTACCAATGGATGTTGATTCAGTAATCTTACAAAGAACAAGTGTTCGATCGTATCGAGCAGAACCTGTTTCTGAAAAAGTACTAGAATCTCTTGTTAACATCGCTTGTCATGCACCTTCCTGGATGAATAAACAATGCTGGCATTTCATCATTGTTACTGATACGCTTGTTATTCAGGATATTGCAAAAACATCTTTAACGAATCATTGGATGAAACAAGCACCATCTCTAGTTATGGTGTGTGCTGATCCTCATTTAAGTGGAACTCGAGAAGGTATGGAGTATTATCTTGTTGATGCTGCAATTGCAATGGATCATTTGATTTTATCAGCTGCTAGTAAAGGACTTGGAAGCTGTTGGATTGGTAGCTTCAATGAAGAAAAAATAAAAGATATACTAGGTATCCCACCTCGTATTCGAATTGTTGCACTCACCCCTCTCGGCTATCCTAAAGAAAAACAAGGATTGTCAGATAAGGTTCGTTCTGCTGTTGTTCGAAGCACGAAACGTAAATCACTTTCAGAGATCTGCCATTGGAATCAATGGTAACAATCGGTGATTACTTCTTTTGTCGAAGTATTTTTAAGATATGTGCTGTTCATATCTGTTCTTATGCCTGAAATCAAGGAAAATGTTTTTGACATCATGTATGAACCTCTTGCGGGTTCAAGTCTTATTAATTTATTACGATTAACTGTTCAAAATCGGTTTCATATTAGTCCTCGTTATCTGCCACGTTACCTCTATGCGGTGTTGTTAAGTAGTGTTCTTTCTCCATTTCGATTGAAAGAACACATTTTAGAATCTGAAAACATTCAATCAACGGCCATCCAAGACCATCCAATTTTTATCATTGGTCATTGGAGAAGTGGAACCACATATTTACATAATGTTCTTTCATTAAATCCAGATTTTGGGTATTGTACCACCTTTCATGCAACGTTACCACATGTCTTTTTACAAAGTGAAGAACGTCTAAAACCATTGTTATCTGCCAGTATTCCAAATAAACGACCAATGGATAATGCGACAATGGGTCCGGATCTTCCACAGGAAGAAGAATATGCTATTGCAAATATCATTCCAGATGGATACTACAATGGATGGTGTTTTCCATATAATATGAAAAGATACATGAATCATGTTCTTATTGATGCGTTATCTGAAAAGACTCAACATGATTGGATGAAAACCTATGATTTTTTTGTAAAAAAATTAACTCAATATCACTCAGGAAAACAACTTTTGTTAAAAAATCCAGCTCATACCGCTCGCTTACTTGTTTTGAAAAAAATGTATCCTGATGCTAAATTTGTTCATATCCATCGGAATCCATATGAAGTCTATTACAGCATGGAAAAATTTATGCGAATCGTGCTTCCCCGATATTGTGTTCAACGGCCACCATCAAAAGAAAAAATGAAACAGTCTATTTTTCAGATGTACTCAATGTTATATCAAACTTATTTTCAGCAAAGATCACAAATTTTATCTGATGATCTCATCGAGATTCCCTATGAATCTTTCATCAAGGATCCATTACCCTATATTTCCAAGATTTACAATCAGTTTGATCTTTCATTGAATGAAGAAACCGAGAACCTGATGAAAAAGTATACAGATAAACAAAAAAATTTCAAACGTAGTTCTTATCAGATGAACAATCAATTAAAACAACAGATATATGATAACTGGAAGTTTGTTTTTGATGCATTTCACTATTCAAAATAAAAGAAGAGATCAATAGATAAGAACTACTTTATTCTTATCAAATGAATTCAAATAATTAGATACTAATTATTTCAACCGTCTGTTCATGAAAACTTCCATTTTGTCAAAGGCTTTTTCTAACGTATCCATTGGTGGTAAAATCACCGCTCTGAAATGATTTTTTCCATACGTTGAACAAAAACCAGATCCTGGTACCACAAGGACTTGAGTTTCATTTAATAAATCTAACACAAATTCTTTGTCGGTATTCCAAACCTTTTCTTTCATCGCTTCAATCTTTGGGAAGATATAAAATGCTCCTTCTGGTTTTGCGGTGGAAATACCAGGTATTTCATTTAATCGTTTGTACGCAAAATCACGACGTTTCTTTAATTTGTTATTGACTTTTAAAACATGATCCTGTGGTCCTTCAAACGCAGCAATACAAGCACGTTGGCAGACCGAATTAGCGCATAATCGAGAGCGAGCAATACGCATAAACGCGTCTTGAACATCAGACAGTTCACCAGATTCATGATGAAACATGACATAGCCCAGTCGCCATCCAGGTACAAGATAAACCTTTGAAAACCCATTAAAAGTGATAACTGGAACGTCTTTTGCTAAACTTGCAGTTGCAACTTGTTTTTCAGAAAAGGTTAAATCATCATAGATTTCATCTGAGACCAAAGGTACATTGTATTCCCCCGCGATATCAATGATTTCTTTGACGATCTTACGGGAATAAAGAGCACCTGTTGGATTATTTGGATTAATTAAAACGATTGCCTTGGTTCGATTTGATAGTTTTCGACGGAGCTGATCAACATCTGGTTGCCATCCTTCATCCTCTAAACAACGATAAGAAATAGGTAACGCATCGTTTACCCTAGCAATAAGCTGATACTGAGGATAGGTAGGACCAGGAATAAGTAATTCATCATTAGGATCAAGAGATGCTTCTAAAAGGATTTGTAAGGATTCTGTGACACCAGTGGTAACACAGAGATCATCAGCAGTGTAATCAACATTATTTCGTTGTTTTTCCCGTTTTACAATTGCTTCCCGTAATTCCAAATATCCTTCCGAAGGCGCATACCCATTATATCCTTGTTGCGCGGCTTCATACAACGCATCCTTCATATGTTGAGGAGTATCGAAATCATACTTGTTTGGATCACCAATATTTAGATGTAAAATTTCATATCCCTTTTTCTCCAATTCACGAGCAGGAAGGACAACATCTCGAATTGCATACGATATTCCTTGTGATCGTTTCGATGCACGAATCATAGTCTCACAGCCAACCATGAAATAAAACTGAAATAAAAACCTTTGTAACGACTACACATTAAGAAAGATAGGATTAAACAGAAAAATATGTAATAGATATTGAAAATATTTCAAGATATTTTGTACTCATCTAACGATTCAGAAAAACCACTAGCAGTAAGTACTTGTTGCAATGTTTCATGATATTCCTCAGGATTTCCCTCAAGAAGTTTTGACAGATACGGCTTGAGGAATTCACCAGATTCAATATCAATCTTTGAATATTTCCATTTTGAGTCAGTATGTTTGTTAATAACCATTAATAACCCATAAGCAATTGCTCTTTTTTTGGGATGTTCAGGTGGTGAACGAAGCGTTGAAAAAAGTTTTTGTTTTCCTTGCACCCGATAAATTCTAGCAAGTTTATCAGCATAAGAAGCAATATCTGGAAGTGATTTATAGTGTGGGAGATGATTGAGCACTTCTTGTTTCTTTTTGATTTCAAATGCAGTTTTGATCATTACACTAGGATTTTCGGTTAATGAAAGGATTTCATCTGTAATTTCTTCTTCATTTGTAATATCATTTATGATATCAAAACAATAATCCTCCCAGTACTTTGAAAGAACATCATTTGGAGATACATCAGAGACGATAATTGGTTTTTGATGTAACGAAAGCAGTTTTTCAAGTGCTTTCTTTTCAAATGAATTGGGGTGTAACGCTTCAATGAAATCTTTTCTAGAGTTATAATGGGAGCCATCTAAAATGTAAACTACTTGATCTTTATCTTGCAATTCTTCCCTTCGCTGATCCATATTTTTTTTGATAAATAAATAATCTGAAAGTTTTCCAGAAAAATAATCATCAATAAAATCAGTTTCACCAATACTTTCTGTAGGATCGTCTTTTATGATAGATCCAATAACATCAAGATCGAAATCATCGGTGATATCATCTGCAAGTACATATTTTGTTAATGAAAAAATAGAGTTTTTCTTTTTACTTGCACATTGCTCACAAATACCAACATGAAGATCAGCGGATTTCCAATACAAATGAAGATACGGCTGAGACACAAGTTTTTCATTACTGATTGTCTCTTTAGAAAGATGAGAACAATGAACCACATTCTCTTCTTTCTCATACTCAAGTGTGTTTGCTACAAAATCAACAAATTCTTTTGGAGGATTTGGAGATGATCCTGTTGAAACAAATCCTGAATCCCAAGAATAAATATGAAGATGATATTTTAACGCAATATCTCTAATCCCAAAAATACGAAAAAAAGGGTCATCAGTATGTTGAGCAGCGATAAGATACTCTTTAGGTGCTTGACCTCGCTGAGCATAATGAACTGAACCCATTGGTAATTTTGCAATCGCTAAAAACGGCGCTTTTTCATTATGAGCAATAAGCATTGTTCCTGCAACGGCACCAGATAAATTCTTTTTTTTCGATAATTTTTCAAGTTTACTGACATCATCTTTTACTTTGTTTACTTTTTCAAGATGTTTTCTTACTTTTTTAAATCGTTTTTTTGATTCTTTATCGGTATATTCCGGGAGGACTTTAAATGGATTTTCAAAAAGTGATTTCGCTTGCTTAATCATCGTTTTTTCCATTGATTTTGAAGCATTGCGAACAATAGATTTACCAACTCGTGCAGCGCCGCCACAACAAGATGCAGGACGTATCGTTTTTACCATGAAAAGGTATTATGTTTGTAACCTCATAAGAATCTTACCATTGCACAAACATGATAAAATATAAGTCTTATTTCCTTTAATGAGGAAAATAGAATGATTAAACCTAATGAAGTATCTTCTTTATTTAGGCGGAGAAGAAGCATCCGTCGATTTCAACAAAAGGAAGTTTCTTTTTCAATTTTAAAGGACTTTGTGAAATGCGCTCGTCTTGCTCCGTCAGGAAAAAATTTACAGATGCTTGAATATATTATTGTCACTGACCCTTCATTACGTAGAGGAATATTTTCTCATCTACATTGGGCCGGATATTTATCATCATGGGAACCATCTGAAAATGAGCAACCAATGGCATATATAGTCCTTATTTGCAAGAAAGGTGAAGAGACGTTGACTGCTTATGATGTTGGTATCTCTTCTGCACACATTGTGCTATTTGCAGAAGCCTATGAGATTGGTAGTTGTATCTTGCTTAACATTGATCAATCCAATATAGAACAGATTTTGGAAATTCCTGCTACGCATCAACTAGAAGCAGTGATTGCGTTAGGATACAAAAAGGAACAACCCGTTATTGAAACTGATGATCACAACAAAGAATATTGGCTTGATGAAAAACAAGTGTTACATGTTCCAAAACGATCCCTAGATTCCATACTACATAATGAAACCTTTTGATATGTCATTTACAACCAATCAATCTTACCTTTAAGTAATATTTTTTTAAAATGTTATATAGGAGAAGCGTATACTCTGCAGCCTAATGGACTTTAATATTATCCTTTCTTCATTACTTGTGGTGTACACCGCATTTGTTTTATATTTGACCAAGTATGTGTATAAAATTGGTCGGAATAAAGGGTTAAAAAGCAAAGATGCCGTGTATTATAATCGCAAATTTGTACATATCTTTGCAGGCGGAGTAGTTGCACTTTTTGTCCCATTGTATACCTCTCCTTATTATCCGCTTATTGCAGGTTTTCTATTGGCATCTGTTACCTATTTTTCTCATGAAAAAGGCGATAAACTCTATTGGTTTCAAAATAAGAAAGATATCAATGATGTTACGTTTTGTTTGATGTGGGGCATCTCAATTTTTGTGTTATGGGTACTTTTTGATAATCCTTGGCTTGCGATACTTCCTGCGTTGTTTATGGCGTTTGGTGATGGTATTACTGGTATTATTCGTAATGCGTTCCTTGGTGAACGATCAAAGCATTACATTGGAAATGTTTTCATGGCAATAACTTGTATCCCTCTAGGTTATGTAATTGGATCATTTGCTGGATTGGCAATTGGTGGTATGTTTTCAGGGGCGATAGCATCAGTTATTGAACATTATGAATTTGGACCAATTGATGATAATATTTTGATTACTTTAAGTTCTAGCATTGTTTTGATTGTAATTTTTTATGTAACTTTCGGCGGTTTTTTCGCATAAAAATTTATTGATCTCTTTTTTTTCTTCGTATTATTTTAAATATAGGTATTTATTTTCCCTCTTTTGTTTTTCATGCGTTTGAAACAAGCTGATGGTAGACTATGGGAAATTGATTTCGTTCGAGGTATAGCGATAATTCTAATGATTGCATTCCATTTCATTTATGATTTGAATCATTATGAGATTATTTACTATAAGTTATGGACTGGTCCTTTTGCAATAGCTGCAAGTGTCACGGCTAGTATTTTTGTGGCACTAGTTGGGATTTCCTTAACCATTAGTTATAATAAGAAACGTAAGCGCAGATCAACCTCTCAAATCTATGTTTCCTTTCTTAGAAGAGGCATAAAATTATTTGCTTTAGGATTGATCATCACATTGGTATCTTGGATTATTATTACTG
>CAYPUK010000024.1:0-11179 GCA_964414035.1 uncultured Thermoplasmatales archaeon
ATGCATATTCGAGGAAAAAGCTATGATCCACAACCGTATGGGTATCAGAGTAGTATCAACGTGTGGATTACAAATAGTGAGGAAGAGATTATCTTTGAAGATTGGCGGAATAACACTGAAAATTATTATGAGGATGAATGGAGCACTGGTAACAAGGTAGTTGGTGGTCGAGGTGGATCACTTTATTATATGCCTGAGTTTTTTGAAAAAGAATTGTTATGGACGTCGAATGGGAATTGGGATGATCAATCTGATGTGATAAAAACATTTAGTCAAGGTAGTGGTTTTGTTCATTTTAGTGGTCATGCAAGCCCAAGAACGTGGGGTGATCAATATCCTGGTATTCCTGGTGGCAGAAGGCATGCTTCTGTTACTGGCTTGGTTACGTTCAATCCTTTTAGTCTGCCCATGTTTCCTATGAATAAATTAACAAATGGTGAAAAACTTCCTATTGTTGTTGCCTGCGGTTGCCATAATGGACAATTCAATGTCACCTTATTGTCAACGTTGTTACGAAAACCATTCATGTGGACGTATGGTGTTCCAATCCCTGAATGTTGGAGTTGGTGGCTAACCAGATTAGAAAATGGGGGATCCATTGCAACTATTAGTAACACGGGAATGGGATATGGAATGCAAGGAGAACAGTGTATTGCTGGTGGATTGAATCCGTGGCTTGATACTGAGTTTTTCAGATTGTATGGTCAAGAAGGAAAGGATATGCTTGGAGCTGCTTATGAACATGCTATTGGTAATTATCTAACCGTGTTTGACATGGATGATCCCATTGATGGTATTGGTCATGTGAAATCAGTGCAACAATGGACTTTGCTTGGAGATCCAAGTTTAAAGATCGGAGGATACTCCTCCTAATTTTTTATCTTTTGTTTTGTTATCTTTTTAGTGACTTGTTCTGGTCGTTCAGCACTACATTGCATACATTTGTAACTTGCATCTACGTTAACATGTCCACAATTTTTACAGATCCATGCCATAAAAAATCCCTCCGTTTTATGTTTAGTATTCTTTGATGACTTGTAGGACTCGTTTTCCCTTATCAGTTAAGTGATAAATAATTTTTCGTTCGTTTTCTTCATCGATTGGCGTAATCAGGTTTCGTTGTCGAAATTCTTTGAGATGACCATAAATCGTTGACAAGGGTACATCTAAGGTTTTTGAAAGCTTGTACCCATGTGATGGTTGCGCCTCGAGTGAATACAATATTTTTTCTTTGGTTTCACCGATGTTCATGCTTTTTATCTCCAATTTATGTTAGATAATAAAGATTATCATTTCCGAAACTGTTATATCGAAAAAATCCGTTATATGCTCCAACCTCCGTTAATAATATATTTTATTATATAATTCAATGATGTGCTCATGAAAATGGCACTTATCGTTATACATAATTAATTAAATGGGAATTAATATAAAAGGATTTCGCTCGTTTAATTGTTTTTTATCTTAAATCTGGTTGGTAAAAAGAATGTAATTCAACATTAGAACTAATATGTTTTCTATAAAACAAAAAAAGATATGTTCAATCGAACAGCTTTTTAGGTAACATAAAAGTGTATTGATCTATTGATTGTGTGAGAAAAGGAAGCATCAGGGGAAGAAGTGAAAAAAGAAGAAAAATATTAGCCATATTGAAGAATTTGCTTCCTCTTATTATTGATAATATACTCCCCTGATTTAACATGATAATGTCATATAAACTATATAAAAATAACTAAATTTTTTATTTTTTTCATCATATTAAACATTAACAATCGTAAATCAAATAATAATTGAGGGTACTTCAAAGATCCCTCGTTTGTATAATTCCCAAACGATTTCAGATTCATGAAATGCATCATCACAAGCCCGGTGTTGTTCAACATACTCATTTTCTTCAAAAAAGAAATCATATGCTTCTTGAACAGTTGGCCATTTATATCCATAATATCCAGGTAATTTACAAATTGGAGTAGATAGTTTCATTGGGCAATCAAGTTCATTGATACGAAGGCCTCTATCACGTAAAAAATCAAAATCAAACCGTTTATTATATGCCGTTGCTGGATACTGGTCAAATAAAGATTGTAACCTGTTGTGATCTAATGGAGGTGCTTGTAAAACCTCTTCAAAACATAAATCAGAATTTTGAAAGATCCATGCATATTGATGTGTTTCATCAAAACCTTCCTCTCTAACCAATTCATCATATATGATAGTCCTTCTGCCTGAGTTAAGATCAAGTTTCACCATACCGATTTCAACGATTAATCCTTGTTGTTTTAAAAAACCAGTTGTTTCGATGTCTACGACTACTATTTCATTACTATTTTCCATCATTCCAGCCCCCTCAAAAACCCCTAAGGTTAATTAAGAACTAATACTGTGTTACAATCCTATAATGAAATATTGTTTTAAAAAAATTTTGAAAATATTTGATTGGTTGATCATTCATTTGGGTACTGATGGCGTGTTCACCCTTTCTCATTGTATATGGTATTTTAACTGTTTTTCTTTTGAATACTTTCAAATCAATTACTGATTTAAAGAAATGCATCATCAGTTGCACAAGTGACTGAAAAAAATAAAAAAAAGATTTTGTGGAGTTTACTTAGATATTATACTCAATATCTGCTTCTTGTTTAAGATCTTCAAGTAACTGATCTTGAACTATTTGTTGTTTTATTTGATCTATATAGCCCTCGTAGGTCATTCCACTTTGTTGAAGTTGTTGTGTGAACTCTTCTTGAGTCATATTGTATTGTTGAAGCATCATAGTTATTTGTTGTTCTGCTTCTTCATCAGACACATCATACCCGTTTTAACTTTAAGCAATATAAGGGCTGAAAAATCTAAGTCTCATTTTAAAAAACTAACAGATTATAATTCTCATCCATAAGTTTTTTATAGTACTAATTGCATATGTCATATAGTAGCGTTACATAATGTAGCGCTTAATATTGTAAACGGGCGTAATATACATGAATAAAACTCAGCGCCAAACGAATCAACACAGAAGAAAGGGGTTTTTCTGCCTCCTTAAAACCGCCCTTTGTAGTAACTCGGATACAAACGTTACGAAAAGCAAAAATGAGAGGGAGACATGCCCCCTATATTTTTTTATTGTCCCCTTTTTTTCAAAAATAATCTCCCTCTCTATTCCCCCTTTCATTTTCAAAACAAAACATAATCTTCTACTCTACAACGATAAATTCAACCCCGTATGATTAAAAAAAACCAAATAAAGAGGGAAAAACATCATGAAAAATATCACAATAAAAAAGATAAGAAACATAAAAGAAATTAATGCACGATATTTATCTGGAGAGTCCAACCTAACACCAATATGTGAAATATGTCATAAAGAAATTCTACAAGAACAAAATCCAGTAATCATAAAAAATTCAGTGTTTTGTAGTAAAAAATGCGAATACGTAAGTCTTTTACGAGATCCTTTGCATAAAAAATTTAAGAGCATAACTAAGTTAATTAATCACCTAATACATAAGCATAATTGCGATGTAAAAATCTTAGAGGCGGCGCTAAACTCAGAAGAATACAAAAAATATCTCTAGCAGAATTTATCTATTAATCAAATTAGACTGCCGACTTCGACATAATCGAAAAACGCTTTTTTTTATCCAAATGTAACAAAGCAGTTTTAATTTCTGGCATATACTTTTCAGTTGAAGTGATTTTTTCTTTTAATTAACTCCCTTGAATCTCTATAGTTGATACGCTATAAAATATATAACTATGGATGAAAATAGCCTTTGGTTATATAAAAAAAGTGAAAAAAGAAAGAAAACAGAAATTAGATCTTATATTCGATTTCTGCTTCTTCTTTCAGGTCTTCAAGTAACTGGTCTTGAACGATCTGTTGTTTTATTTGGTCTATATAACCATCATAGGTCATTCCGCTTTGTTGAAGTTGTTGTGTAAACTCTTCTTTGGTCATATTGTATTGTTGAAGCATCATATCTATTTGTTGTTCTGCTTCTTCATCAGATACCTCATACTCTTCGACCGCTTCACTTAAACTATTTTGTGTAGCTAGGCTTTCTTCGACACTTTGATAATAATCTTCATAGGTCATTCCACTTTCTGCGAGTTGTTGTTCCAATTCTTCTTGGGTCATATTATACTGTTGAAGAGTGACATCTATTTGGTCTTCAACTTCCTCATCAGTAGGTAGGAATTCTTCTTGAAGTGCATGTTGAGTTAATACTTCTTGATTTATTAATTGGTCAAGTGCTTGTTGTTCTGATAGTTGTTGGCCTTGTTGAGCGGAGGATTGTTGCATTGAAGTAACCTCTTCCATGAGTATTTCTTCACCATTTACTAGGGCGGCTACATTAGCGGTTGTATTTTCATCTGGTTCATCATCTGCTTGAGTATCATCAGGGGTTTGCTCTGTACACCCTGCACATATCAAAAGTAATGATATTGCAATGATGACAAAAAACCATGGTTTAATTTTTTTTGAATTCATCGTTTCACAGTCGCCGTCTCCATTTGTCTACTACTATATAAATGTGACGATTATCAAATAAAGAAGGTAAAATATAATAAAAAAGGAACATATAACAATATAAAGAAGGATATATTTTATATATTATTTAAAAAATTGTAATTATGAGGTAAATTATCCCTCTTCTTTTTCAAAAACAAGCGGGAACTTGGATGAATCAATCACTTTTTATCAACAACAGCGATTAAGAATTGTATCTATGCCATATTTTGTTTATGTGATCAAACTGGATAAGAAAGTTCAAAAATCAAAGAAGTTCAGAGATCATAATCCTCAGATGAAAACGCATAAAGCATGCTTTTATGTTGGTCAAACTTGTCATGATCCTGAAATTCGTTTTCAGCAGCATAAAGAGGGGTATAAATCGAATGGTTTTGTGAAACGATTTGGGTTGAAACTAAAACCTAGAATTTACCATAAATACAATCCGATTAAAACCCGAAAAGAAGCAGAAATTGTTGAGCAACAGTTAACTGAAAAACTGAGAAATAGAGGATATGGTGTTTGGTCGAATTAACGTTTTTTTTAAGATATCTATATAGATTAGTCTAGCATGTTGAAATCTTCAAAAACGATATGATGATACGGTACTCCTTTTTTACGTAATCCTTTTGATAAACTGTACATCATTGGTGGTGGGCCACACAGAAAAATAATGCGTTTCTGTACTTCTTTTTTACCACCGATCAATTCTATGATATCATCAGCAGTAATGAATCCTTGTTCATCAGCGATCCAATGCGTATACGTTAAGTTTTTATTTTTTGAGGATTCCTCAATGAGTTCATGATCATGAAATGCTTCTTTTTTATTGTTCACTGACCAGATCAAATGAATCTTTCGACCCGTGGGAAACAATGATTCATGTTTTGCTAATGAAAGAAACGGAGTGATACCAATCCCACCAGCAATCCAGATCATGTCCTTGTCATGTTCGAGATAGTGTTCACCAAATCGACCGTAAGGTCCCATTACAATAGCAGTATCACCTTCTCGTAAGCGTGGTATTAAATTACTGGTATAATCCCCGCTTTTTTTAATAGATAATCGAATATGTTTTTTTGCTGGATCCGTTGAAATGGAAAACGGAAAGAGTTCTTTGAATCCTTCAAACAAAGGAAACCTGATGAACACGAATTGACCAGGTTGATACTCAAAGCCTTTTGGTTTTTTAAAATAAAGTTCCACGATATCTCCAATATGATCCACCTTATCTAAGGTGACCTTGTATTTTGGTCCAAATACTTTGTAGATCAGAAGCATGTACAACCAAGAACCAATGCCAATCGACCACAGGATAATAATATAATTTTGTAACCAAACAAAACTATTCACATCTGATCCTGCAATCAACACGTGAAGTCCAGATAAAAGTAACACAATTCCCATTGCTTTATGACTAACCAGCCATAAATGATAGGGAACCTTAAGTGCAACGGTGAGAACAATAAGTAGGATGAACAAGTAAACAGCAATGACACCAATTGCTACTTCGATTCTTCCGACTGGCAAAAGAAGAGGTATGATTCGTGCAAAATTAGGAAACCGGTAGATCATCAGAAAAACAGGATGAAGCAGAATGAAAAACAGTGATGCACGACCAACAAATTTATGAACCCGGTACATGCGGTCTAATCCATGAAAAAGTCGTTCTAAAAATGTAAAACGAGCCGCTAAGATAAAATTCACTGACAATGTAGAAATTGCAAGAAACGCGTTCAGTTTAGCAAGGGCAATGATTGGATTTTGTATTGAATCAGGATTATGAGAAAGCCACAAAATAACTGTAGATAATATAAGAAAAAGAGTGAGAAGAAAACCAGGACTGATCAGTTGCTGTCGTTTCAACGCATCCAATGGTTCAAGAGGAAAGAATCCACGAAACCATCCTTTTTTCAACACCGTTCGTTTCCTTTTTTCTTTTTGTTTTTTAAAACGCATTACCAAAAAGAATAACACAATCTTTTAAAAAGGTCGCGGGTTAGAAAAAAAGGGAGGGTATTGAAAAATTAGTTGAATTTATCTGATATGAGGGAGAGTTTTTACTTATGAGAAATTATATAACATTGAAATCTTATTGTCAACTTGGTGTTTCGCAATGATAAATGTTGATTCATTTGATGATTACTCTTCAGGAGTAGGTCTATTAAATGATTTTTCAAGTGATATTTATAGAGACACGTTACGATTGTATAAGCCTATTGTTTCAGGTGAACGAATCGTTAAAAGAACTGCTGCTGATTTGTCATTGTTATCAATAAATAAACTTTTGCGATTAACTGATGAAGATCAGGATAGATTATTAGATATTTTCACTGATTTTGTTTCTGTTTCCTTTGAAGGTGATTGGAATACTTTTGTTGATAGATTAAATGATAAGATAAAAGAAACTCCCAAATTTAAGGAAATATTTGATTCGTTAGATACGTATTTTGATAGACTTGATAAATATCAAAAATCAAGAATCATCCGGTTAACAGTGAATAAGTTAAGTGGAGAAATTGAGAGCATTCGAAATGAAATCAATGATAGATTACTCTTTAAAGAATCAAATAAAAAAGAACTTTTACTTATTGATCAAATCTTGTATTTTATGCAGAACGTGTTACAAAAAATTAAATTTGGAAAGTTTATTAAACAAAGTGAACGGAAGAAAATTGAGGAAGAATTAGGGTTTAGTCTCTATATTTTGTTACGATTGGAGGCTTACCGGCGTGGGAAGATAGTCTTAGATGATTTAGAAAATGATCTTTCCTCATCAACATTTTCTCCTAAAGATGAATATATTAAACCATCAGAATATCATGTAATAAAAGAAGTTTTTGGGGAATAATGAACTATTTTTCTTTTGATACCAATTTAATTATTGCACTTGTCAATGATAAGGATCGATTACATAAGTCTTCAATGAATATTATCCAAAATGAATCTTATGATTGTGTACTTTGTAAATCTGCAATTAAAGAATCAAAAAAGATAGCAAGAGAAAAAATAGCTCGAGCAGTTGCAAATTCTCTTGAAATCATTGTTGATATTCAACGAATTAAAAATAAAGATAAAATTGAAAAAGAACTCAAGAAATCATTTAAAAAATTAATGACGAAAGACCCTAGTTTAACAAACTTTTATACGTTCCTTCTTGAAAAAATTATTGAGTATGTGACAAAATTTGGTATTCGATTTCTTCCCAGATATCTATCAAATCTGTCAGATAATATGGTGAGGACATTTGAAATTGAATTAGGAAAAACCATTGAATATGATATCATAGGAATTAAATATAGCAATAAAAACGAACTTTCTTTACTTTCTGATGTGAAAGAATGTATTGCACCGGTTCGCTTCAAGGATGCCATGGATTTTGTTATCTTTTGTGAACTCGTTGTTAATCTTTCAAAGAAAAACTTGATTGATTTTTATACTGATGATAAAGAATTTTCTAAAAAAGGGAAAAAAGCATTTTCCTTACTTGAAAAAAATCTTGCTTATGATTCATCATGGCTAACAATTATTCATACAGATGATTTTTTAGAGTCGTTATCTAAAAGATGACGGATAATAACAACTACTTTTTTACGATTAAATATGATGTCATTCATTCAATTAGTAATTATTAAATAAGATTTAATGGATAGAATTCAATAAAAAAGGGATTAGAGATGGTTTTATGATAAAAGTTGATATTGATTTTGAATTATTGGTTGATGCTTTTGAACAATCAGATTTGAATCATATTTTTTATCTTGACACTAAAACTGGAACGCTTATTTATTATAATGATCTTGTTGGTGAACCTGTTGATTTTGAAAAATATGCTGATGAGTATGAACAAAACCCTCGATATGTAGGACTTCCCACACGTGATAGCAGGGATGATTATTTCATCATGGAAATGTTTGCTTATACGCTTCCAACTTTTCAGTTAGCCCAACAATTTCACACGGTGCTAGAACAAGAAAAACCATTCAAGCATTTTAGACACTTACTTCACAACCATCCAGACCTTCAAAAGAAATGGAATGAATATCGGTATAACTCATTAAAAAATGAGATAGTTAACTGGCTGTTTGATCATCATATTGAACTTGCAGGTCAACAACTCATTCCTGAAATTACTATCAAGGAATTAAATAGATCTGAGATAAAACAGTTACCGGGTGAATTAAAGGGATTTCACCCCCTTGATTGTTTACATTGTGATAATAAAACGGATTTGAAAGCCCGATGGTTCCTGTGTAGTATGGAACCAGAAAACAAATTAATGGAACAAAAAATCAAATCAAAGATGAAACAAGAATTTAATGTTGGAGATTTCGGTCATTTCGGCGGAGGAAAAAACCATTATTTAACGGCTGCTTGCTGTCCGAAATGTGGATCAGAAAACATTTTTTGGGATTTTTGATTAAATAACGATCATAAAAAGACAAAATATTCATAAGTGTTTTTAGTATACTCTAGGTTTGTTGATGATATGATGGGGAAGGAACCAACCATACGTGAATGGAAGAATTTGTTTGCTGCAGCGAAACGATTTAAGCAGCATGAATGCTGGAACTACATGTGGGATTCTGATGTTTTTGGTGTGAAGAATCCTGAAACTGGCAAGATTGGGTATTGTTGTGTGATGGGACGAAACGGTGAACATTTTGGATTGGGCGTGTATAAAGGAAGTGTTGGATTAGACGGCTTATTAAAAGTGTTAAATGATGAGGTTCATGCAACGGGATTAAATGCATTACATGTGCAGCATTGTTTAATGGCCTCTTTTGAAGATCGAAAATATATTGATAAAAAGGATTATGCATTAATTAAAAAATTAGGATTATCATTCCGAGGAAGAAACGCTTGGCCTAAATTTAGAGATTATACACCGGGTTTTCATCCATGGTATATCTCTTCAGCTGATGCTCGGTTTTTAACATTAGCATTAGATCAAACCATCGGGATAGTAGAACGAATGAAAGAAGATCCTGATCTTGTGTACCCAGAGGACGATGATTTTTCCTATTTAGTCCGAGTACCTGAGAAGAAAAATGGTGATATTGTTTGGAAGGATTCTTGGTTGACACCGGAACCGGCAGAAGATAAATTTTTAATCCTTAATCTAGAAGCAAACACTGAATTACAGAATTATCTCGGAGAAATTAAACGATTGTATAAAAAAGGGAATGCAACTTGGGAGGTTGGTGTATCTTATTATCCTCAACCGGTTCAGGATACAAAAGGTGAACGTCCATATTATCCAAAACTGATGATGCTAGCTGATCATCATTCAAGAATGATTCTCTCTTTTGCAATGGGAGAAAAAGATCAGTATCAAGACAGTTTTATTCATGAATTTCTTTCTTTTCTAGATAGAATTAAAATGTTACCTAAAGAGATTATGACTTCTGATGAAGAATTCATTCACTTATTCAAACCAATGACCGATAAACTTGGAATTGATTTAGTTAAAACCAATAATCTAGAAGCAATTGGAGATATTGAACACAGCATGAATTCATTCTTTTAAGACTTTATTTTTTCATCATTCACTATTAATATACGTTGGATTATGGTTTTGATGGCTTTTAGGAATATACATTTCCTCTTTTCAGTAGAGACTTACCATCTGATGTTTTTCTCAGTTCTCGCCAAGTTTTCAATCCAGCCTTAATACATGTATGGGATTATCATTTACTTATTGGAAAACCAGGTGCTGTAGTCATCTAGCAATGTAGCATTTTGTGATTTCTGATTGATAGTTTCTAGATCACAGAGTGGAAGATGGAATTTTTTTCTTCCAAATCGTACTTCAACAATGATGCCATAATTCTCATCTACTAATGAAATATTTTTTACACTTACCTGGTCATGGGCATATAATGGTGCCTGATCATGGGCTGATAAAATAGTAGCATCAAAAGGAAACTGTATGTGCTTCTTTAAATAACTTGACCATGCATCTAAAGCATTTAACATATCGTTTTCTTCTGCAGTATCAAGAACTTCTTTAATTCTATCTCCTTGTTCACCTAAATATGCCCATTCATACTTTTTTGACAATTGTTTTCGAATTGTTACTACTTCATGCTTACTATCTCTATAGTCTGTTAATTCGACATCCTCTGGATAAAGGTTCATATTAGAAAAATCCAAACCTTCTACTTCACTTTGTTTAATGAAATAATCTGGCATCTGTTTTAGTGTTATACTATCCCATTGAATACAGAGAAGCGGTTTACCCTCATTTGGTATGATAATTTCTTTGATTCTTCCTTGCCATCCACTTATATCCAATCCTTTATAATCTGGACACATTGTATTTTCTTTTACTTTTACCGATTCACCAATTACTAATTGATCAAACATTGTTTTTTTCATCTATTCTTTTTCCTCACCAACGATTAATAATCTAACATTCCCTATTTTAATTAAATGTTCATTTTGCCATAAAAAAAGATGAACTGAACCATCGCAGGTAAACACATAGTTACGGTGATCTTTTCAGATTAGTATTCGGTTTTTAGCATCATGATTTTTTGAAGGTATCCTTTCATTGCGTAATAATCTAGTACGTGGCATATTCAACACTACCAAGAATTTGTGATTTCAACGTTTTTTTCACTGAGTCTTTGATTACGAGGTCAACATCCCGTTGGAATAACTGTT
>CAYPUK010000025.1:0-46150 GCA_964414035.1 uncultured Thermoplasmatales archaeon
TCACATTGTACGCTTTATAATATTACCTTTCTTGAAAATGATGTAGCAATTAATATAAGTGAACTTACTCAAAACAATCTCATTTATCAAAATAATTTCATTAATAATCAAATCCATGTTATTGATCATTCAAATCAAACCAGCTTGAGTTTAGACTCAATTGGTAACTACTGGGATGATTACACTGGTATCGATGCTGATAACAATAACATTGGTGATTCAGCTTATGTTATTTCAGCAAATACGTCTGATTCATTTCCAGTGATGACTCCATTAACCATTCCTCCAATCGCTGATTTTTTTTCTACTCCTGCTAGTCCAACCACACAAACAATGATTTCTTTTACTGATCTATCCACTGATCCAGATGGACATATTATCTCCTGGAACTGGAGTTTTGATGATGAATCGTTTTCAACAGAAAAAGAACCAATGCATCAATATGCTGATGATGGACTATACAATATTCATCTGACGGTCACAGATAACTTAGGAGTTTCCCATAGTGAATCATACACCTTAAAAGTACGTAACACGGCACCAACTGCATTTTTCACGTTTCATCCAAGAGTACCATTAGACATTCAAGAAGTTGATTTTAGAGATAATTCAACTGATTTTGATGGAAGTATTGCAAAAAGGAATTGGTTTATCAATAACACCTTACTTGATGAAACATCAATGTTTCGTTATACTTTCCCCGATGATGGAGAATACACCGTAAGATTAACCGTTACCGATAATGATGGGGATACTGATTCTTATTCAGAAACGATCAGCGTACAAAACGTTGCTCCCAGCGCTGGTTTTATCTATTCAACAGAAAACGATAACCTATCAAAGAACAAACCAATCAATTTTCAAGACACGTCAAATGATGTGGATGGAACCATTATCTCATATTATTGGGATTTCGGAGATGGCATAACTTCAACAGAGCAAAATCCAAGTCATTCCTATGATGCTGATGGCCGCTACAAAATCACATTAACCATTACTGATAATGATGGAAAAACAGATTCATACGGAAAACAAATCCAAGTAGGCATCACTGAAAATCCCGAAGGATTTCTTTCAGTTCTCTCACTTTCGGATATTATCATTATCATCATTATCTTTGCAGCGCTCATCACTGTTTTTATCGTCAGTAAAAAATACTCATTTGGTCAGTGAAAAAAAAGTGAAGAGAAATACAAGTTCAACACTCTTAATCAAACCCATATTCAGTTAAGAAAACACAGATTTTTTACCATTCTTCTTCAAAATAACTCAGATCCAAGCGTTCCCAATCATCAAAATCTCTAAAGAACCTGCTTCCATCAGAATAATCCACCACGTAGAACATGTACCCATAGTTCATACAACTTTTATACATCCGACTAATCCAAAACCCTGGTTGCCAGGGATAGTAACTGAGTTTGTTATGACCCGGAATCGGCCTAAAGTTTAGACTATGACCCATTTCATGCATATAGGCACTGGCATACACGATATCTTTATTAGCAACAAGTCGAAGGAAGAGTTCATCAGCCTTATTTTCCATGCCAAGCGCAGATACTTGATACCTATTAGGACCAAACGCATTCCCATTCACCCGCGAACTTTGATAGATGACCACGCCATAGTGAAAGATACCACGTCGGATATCTGCATCTTCTTGATTTAAAAAATACGTATCATAAATTTCATCGAGTTCATCTTGTTCACCCCAAGAAACCTCAGTGAGCTCATCAAAAGGAATGAGATCCGCACGAGATTCCTCTCCCATTTTTCCATCATCAAGATGATAGACGACGTTTTGTCGATTATACGCCGTATAAAGAATTTCTTTTGCTCCTTCTGGAAACATTCCAGGTTCTCCATTAGGTCCTTTCATTTGATCCATTTCCACGAATAGATCAACACAAAATGGATCTGAATCCCAGTTTCTCATATAGTATTCTTCCCAATTGGTAAGACTATCCCCATCAGGATCAAGCGTTTCATGATCATCATATTCTTTCGGATCATAACCCCATTTCCATTCCCATTCAGTTGACACTGCATCATTATCATAATCAGTACCAGTATCATCAACGGTCGGATCAGTTCCATATCGAACGGTTTCCATCCAACTTGGGATACCATCACCATCCGGATCGTTTTGAGTGATATCAAACCAAAGTTCACAATCAAGTTCAGGTTCATAGAAACTTCGATCATCACAGCCGTTCAATCGACCATACCCACTGGGATCACCACGAGTATCATCACCCGTCCAATGACCCGTGTGCTGATTATAAATCAGATTTATCTCACAAGCATCTTCACTTTCTCCAAATTTAGCTGAAAGATCACAAATTCTATCCTGAGAAATATCTTCATCAGCTGCATCCCACAACTGAATCTTGATAGGTATCTCAATATCCTCAACGGATACTTGTTTACTTGCTTGCCAGTTAAGATCATACAAATATTTAGTATTCCAATACGTGTCACTTTCAAATAATTGATCATCAATCCATATTTTTAAATAAAAATCAGGATCCGTGGTTTCATCAATTTTTTTTTCAAACCAAAATTGAAGATCCTTTTTTTCAAGAGATCGAATAGTTTTAATAGTAACCGTGATCGTATTAGTATCAGTGTATTGAGCTGCAATACCAGTAAATGGAAGAATGGTAAACAGCAAACAGGCAAATAGTGCAAAACCAATTTGTTTATTCATAATGTGGCCCCCTTAGGTCAATAATTATATAGAATCTTCCTCTATTAAAATGTTTCAGTTTTACACAACTTTTGTTCATAATAATTATAGGTCCATAAATAATACAAAATGATCAAAGAAAAAAATCATCTTTTTTGCTAATTTTCCGCTTTGACGATTTTACAACACATGGTTTTATAGTATCATCACTAAAAAAAAGAACAGGAAGAGGAAGATAATATGTTTAATGAACAAGAATACGAAACAAAGGTTCGTTGCCCGGATTGCGGGAAACCAATGTATGCACTGAAAGGAGCGTTAAATCCTATTTACATTTGCTCATACTGCGGGGCATCTATTGATCATCAAACGTTACAACAAAGAAAAGAAATGACCGACAGTCAAAATAACGGTGGAAAAACATCATTATTACGCAATCTCTTTTCAAAACAGTTCATGAAAAAATATACTGATTTCAAAGATTTTTCCGATTTTATCAACCATTGTAACTTCTTTAATCATTCCATAGGATCAATTTCAAAAGAAACCCTTTCAAAGATTCCAGAAAGAAAAATTAACAGATATGTTCGTAAACACACCTGTTTTACAACATGGGATCAAATGTTTGAAAAAGCTGTTGAATGGTATCTTAAAATGTAGAAAGATACCCCAAAGACCAAATGTATCTAAGATATTTTTATTCATTTTAAATGATTTTATACCTTAAGGGAATATTTAAATACTGATTAATCCATAATATTTTTTGGGTTAAATCTTATGCAAAAAGGGGTATTAATATTAGGTGCTATTCTTGTTTCATTACTGATGGTATCCACCGCAACAGCAGTTCCAACAACGCATAGTAAACCAGTCATGGATGTCATTGATACTATCGAAGAAAAAAAAGAACAAATGCAATCAACTGATGTGCTTTCCAAAGGAATCTTTCAACTCATCTGGCAACTAATCCTTGCGCTCATCAACTTGATTATGAAAATCGTTGAAATCGTAAATATAGTAACTAGCATCATTCAATTGATACAAGCATTGATTAACGGCATCTCAACACTCATAGAAATGATACAGAATTTTATTGAGTTAATCAATGATCTCATCAATCCAGATGGATTAGCGATCTAAACAAAGGATTACTAACTTTTAATTAAACACTCTCTCCCTCTTTTTCTTTTTTTGTTCCGCTGAATTTATATGCTATTGAGTATTAAGCCGTGAAGAACAGAGTATGGCTCGCCGTATCAAGAAAAAAGAACAACAACTCATCGGACGGAAACGAATCGATCAATTATTCACATTTGCTGAAGCACAGGCAAAAAAAGGAAACTTAACCTATGCTAATAACGCGGTTTCCATTGCACGAAGGATTGCCATGAAAACCACTCAATCCCTCCCAAAACATTATAAACACTTACTCTGTAGATACTGCCATCATTATTTGCTTCCATCGGTTACCTGTCGAATTCGAATCAGTAACGGAGTGAAAACAATCACTTGTTTTCATTGTCAAAAACGGTCCCGTTACCCTTATAAAACACGCAAATAACAGCCGCTATACTTAAATAATGAATGTTTATTACCGATACCTACTTCGCACATATATATTATCATGGAGTATGAAAACATATGACAACCTTATACGATGTTCCTACTAAAGAATTCATTGATGAAGTCGCCAAACGCTTAGAGAAACAAGATGCGATTTCATTACCTGAATCAAACATATATTCAAAAACTAGTGTAGCCCGGGAAAATGAACCAGAACCAGAGAACTGGTGGTATATCCGCTGCGCATCCATTCTACGAAAGATTTGCATGGAAAACACTATTGGAACGCAACAGTTACGTGCCGCGTATGGTGGTAGACGTAATCTTGGATCTAAACCATCAAGAGCACGAACTGGTAGTGGATCGATTACACGTCGTGCCATTCAGCAACTTGAAGCCGCAGGTTACATTAAAAAAATCAAAGGAAAAGGTCGAAGTATCACTCCTGAAGGCCGTCAATTCTTAGATAATGCCGCTAGTGAAGTTCTGAAGAAAACAAAAAATCAGTATCCCGGCTTAGAAAAATATTAAAGAAGGGACTGAATAGAGTATGGATGACGAACTTGAAGAATTACGGAAGAAAAGACAACAAGAATTACAACAGCAGATAGATAGCGAAGAATCGCAAAAACAACAAGACGCGCAAAAACAACAATATGAAGAACAAAAGAAAGCGATTCTTCGCAGTATCATGACCACAGACGCAAAACAGCGTTTGTCTAACATTAAACTTGCTCGCCCTCAAGTTGGTGAGCAAATTGAACAACAATTGATCATGCTTGCTCAAAGCGGGCGTTTACAACAAAAGATAACTGATGCGCAATTGCGTGAATTACTTCGGAAAATCATGCCGAAAAAACGAGATATTAACATAACAAGAAGGTAATGTCAATGTCAACGCATAAATCATTAGGTAAGAAAAATCGTTTGAATAAAGCAACGAAAAGCAATCGTCGTGTTCCAGCTTGGATTATGATTCGAACTAACCGACGGTTTACCAGACATCCAAAAACACGTCATTGGCGTAGAAACAAACTTAAAAGATCCTGATTACTATGACTGAAGAAACCGAGAGAATATATGTTATTCCATTAAAGAAGAAGTACTTCCCTGCTTCCAAAGCTGCTCCTACCGCGGTGAAACGAGTGAAACAGTACATCAATCATCATATGAAAGTTGATGAGAAAGACATTTGGATCGATGAATCATTGAACAATGCGATTTGGAGTAAAGGAAAATATAAGATGCCCGGTAAGATCCGGGTGAAAGCCGTCCGATTTGAGGATGGTGTGGTTGAAGTGTATCTTCCTGAACTCGAATTTGAAAAGTCACGTCGTGAACTGCTTCAGGAGGAACGAGCGAAGAAAACACCAATTCTTCGAAAGGAAGAAATGGAACCTGAGGAAGGTGTGGATGAAGCAGGAACTGATGATTATGAAGTGGTGCCTACTGCTGATGGTGATGTAAAATTAAAAAAGAAGAAACAGGAAAAGGAATCAGCAGAGGAAGAAGAATCTGAGGAAGAAAGCGAAGAGGAAACCGAAGCAGCTGAAGAGGAATCTTCTAGATCTGAAGAAGAACCAGAGAAACCAGAAGATGAAAAAAAACCTGCTGAAGCTGAACCAAAGGAATCAAAAGCTTCTTCTGAAACCACAAGTGAATCTGAAGAAGAAAAGAAGAAAACAGATCAATCCTAAATGTTAGGTTGGTCATTTTTTCCCTTTTTTCATTAAAAAATAAGAAAAATCACCGATTATAAGCATAATCTTTATAAAGGAGTAGGACCCTATTTTAGGAGAGTGAGGACGTTTTTTATGTCAAAAATGGTTGATCATGAAGAGGAACGCATAAAACAATTGCAAGAGCGACGTCGAACGATTAATGTTCGAAAAGTAGTTGAACAGTTTCAGCAGAAGCTTGATGAAAAAGAATAAAGTGTTAAAGAAAAGAGATTGTCCATCATTTTTGGACGTCTTATTTTTCAATTTTTTTAGGGATAATATTTTAAAGGTTTGGTCTTTTGAGTGTTATACATAAAAAATCAACATAGATGATACGTAATTCTCTTTTATGGTGATGTGATCATATTATGAAACAACCACGGTTTAATCAACAATCAAGGTTTCAACGATTGGATTTTCTTGAAAATCCAAACATTGGAGTATTCTGCAAAACAACAGATGAGACGTGTATTATTCGTAAAGCGCTTCCAAAAAAGACGTTAAAACGGGTTTCAGCTGCATTAAACACTGATTTTATCGAACTACAAATGGTGGATGCAACTATTGTCGGATCGTTACTTGTTTGTAACAAGCATGGCGCTGTGGTTTCAAATATCGTGCGTGAGGAAGAAATACGTGTTTTAGAAGATCATGGATTCAATGTGGTTTCCATCGAAGATAAATACAATGCGGTGGGAAATGATATCTTAGTTAATGATGTTGGTGGATTAATTCATCCTCGTCTTGGAGAAAAAACGATTTCTCTTATCGAAGATGCATTAGACATTACGGTACAGAAAGGAACGATTGCAGGTCTTGAAAATGTGGGCATGGCCGCGGTTGCTACTGATAAGGGTTTATTATGTCACCCTAAGGTTACTGATGAAGAAAAGAAGGTGTTAGAAAACGTGTTTCAAGTTCCGGCTATGATCGGAACGGTGAATCATGGAGTGCCGTTGATTGGAAGCGGCCTAGTTGCTAATTCACATGGTGCAGTGGTTGGATCATTGACCACAGGTATCGAGATGGGTCGAATTGTTGAGGCATTACAATTGGATTAGGACAATATTTTTGTTTTTTTGTTAGATTGTTGACTATTTACTAAGATTAACTTTGCTTTTTAGAGCTATTTTTACAGATAAAATCAGAAGGAAATTTATTATTAATATCTTAAAATAGTTTAGAAAAAATTTAAATACAATATATTTATTATTATACTGGGGCCATAATAATGGTTAACAAGGTAGAGAAAAATAAGAATTCAACATATAAATTTACACCTAAAGATCATGAAATCATCGATATTTTCAATGATTTAGGGGTACCAAAGAATCTTGCTAAAACGCTCCTTTATGTTTCTGAAGTTGATGAATGCCGTTCATCAGATATCGAAAAGGGAGCCGGATTAAGGCAACCTGAAGTAAGTATTGCCATGCAAGAATTATCTGATCGAGGATGGATTTCTAAACGAAATAAGAAGAAAGAGGGAAAGGGACGTCCAATTTATATTTATAGTTTACAAACTCCCATTTCAACAATCATGCAACATATTGAAGAGGAAAAAACTGAAGAGATCCAGACCATCCAAAAGGATCTAGATGAATTAAAAACTCTTTTGAATAAACGGATCGTAAATCAGTAATTTTCTCCCATTCTATTTTATATGCCAAATAATTATTAATGGGGAAAAATTTAAATAATTACCAAATATATAATTATACTATATCGGGGATATGTGAGTATTATGAATATGAAAAAGACACTTGCAATCGGAATAATCGCATTGTTTATCGGATTAAGTTTCTCTCCTTTAGGCAGTGCACAAGCTCAAATTGAAGAAAAAGATACGGAGATTCCAATTCAAATCGGTTCACTAACTGCTGACGGACGAATTGCAACCCAAACCATCTCGTTATCTAAAGCTGATCTTTCAGAGTTACTTGATATCATGGGATCATTGAGGAAACCAGGTTTTCGTCCAGGAGATCTTCTTGATCGATTAAAAGATCTTTTTGATAAGGATCAAGGCCTGTTTGATAAGTTGGATATCGGTTTGTTTTCAAAGCTTCCAGGAAATCCAATCGTTAGTATTGGTGAAGGAAGACAATTGCTCAGCCGGTATCATGGTCGCGTGCAATTGAAAAAATTAGTGAGCATGTGGAATTATCCTGGTGACATCGGCGCAACGGTTATCTGGGGTAATGGATTAACTTCTGTACCCACTCAAGTATTATTACAAAAACAGATTGGTTTCATGGTTGGTTTCGTTGGTCTTTATATGTACATTCCTCCATTGTTGGAAGATATGAACAGTAAAACCTTCTTTATGGGAACTGCCATGTTCGCTTGGGGACTTTCTGCATAAAAATAACGCAGATACCTCTTTTCTTCTTTTCATTTTTTTAGTCTTTTGTTTTTTTGAATGGAATTATATTTTTATTGAAAAGTATGCTAACTCTATGATTCAATCAATCGGCAAATAGCGATGACAAAAACGACATATTTATATATGCTGAATTTCACCTTTTATACTAGTGATATTACCATGGACGACTTTGTTTGTACTCAATGTAAAGCCCACTTTTACACCCGAAAAAAATCTTGCCCTTTTTGCGGTGGAAGAATCATACCCGTCTTAGATCGGCTCTATGCATAAGATAAAAGATTCGTTTTCTTTAAACCCTTCAAATTTTTCTTTTTTCTATTTTTCTAATCGTTGAGAAAGAAGATCTTCACCTTTTTTTGTCACTTGAATCGATTTCATTCGACCTTTCAGACTAATGGAAACAAGACCTTTTCGTTCCAACTCCGCAATTCGTTTTCCATTGGTAACCTTTGAAATACCAAACTCCTTAGCAACCGACCCGTAAGAAACAACCACGTTCCGCTTATTTTGTTTATAAATAAATACTAACATTTGGTACAATGAGTGTTCCAATGAAACCTCTTCCACTGAGCTTTCTTCTAGCAATCTTAACTCTTCTTTGAGAAGATTTAACTGTTTCTTTGTAAAAATACTTGGATTTATCTGAACAATCAATAACGCTTCTTTCTGAGAAACAAGAGAGGTAAGACGATAGATAAGATGAAGCAGATCTTCAAAAGAAGAAATCATCATCAAATAATCAATACGATCAAGAATAATCACTGGTGATTCATGAGATGAACAGTATTCTTTTACTTTATTAAATACTGATTCAACCGTTGAAACATGATTTTTTCCATCAAAAACATCTAAAAAGAGGGCATCAGCATCAATCTGTTTTGTTTTCTGATTGAATAAATCAGATGAAACACGCCCTATCAATAAGACAGGTTTATTCTTAAGTTTCAAATCAATGATGAACGATTCAACACCAGAAGATTCTTCCTTATATTGTAAATAACTAGAACCTTGTACGATTTCTCCTTTCAACTCTTTTGCTTTAGTTACATCATCACCAACAACTAAAAATCCGCGTGATGACCGCTTGACCGAAGACATTGAAGAACAGGACAATCTAAAAATAAGACTTTTACCTTTTTTTGATTTAATAATTAACTCCTTTTCACTTGGTTCATACCCCTTGCAAATATTTTTCAAATAATCAATCAAGATTTGAGGATTTGCAATACATGATAACTCCGTCACCTTTCGTCCAACAGCATCAGCTGTAGAAAGACCCGTGGTTATCTCCGCAGTTTTATTCCACATGGTAATCTTTTTATCTTCATCCAACGTAAAAATAAATTCAGATGCGCTGTTAATCACATTTCTAAGGAAATCATAGACTTCCTTTAATCGTTGTTCAGCTTCTTTTACTAGGGTAATATCTTGCTCAATGACTAAATAGACAGATTCTCCCATGTATTCAATTGGTTCTACATTAAGTAATGCAAAATAGGTTTCACCATTTTTTCTACGAAGTTCTATTTCAAAGTTTCTCACTGATCCATTTTCTTTTACTAGTTCTGAAAGATGATCTCGGTCTTCTTTGTTTAAATAATGATACGAATAATCAAAATTATCAAGGGTAAAACCCGTGATTTTTTTCATTCCAGTATTTACATCAAGAATTCTTCCTTTAAAATCAGTAATCTCGATACCAATTGGAGCGGTTTCAATCAAACTTTTGTATCGTTTTTCTGATTCGGTCAATCGTTTCAATGCATGTTCCAAGTTCTTAGTCCGATCCTTAACTCGTTGTTCTAAATGTTCTTTAGCCTGTCGTAACTCATTCTCCATTTTCTTTCTTTGAGTGATATCTCGAACTATACCTACTGCATGCCATTCACCTTTTATTTGAATGGAAGATAACGATAATTCAACAGAGAGTTTTTCCCCATTTTTCCTTTTTGCTACTAATTCCTGAGTCCTGCCAATGACTGACCCAGATCCATTCTTTTCAAATAGTTTAAATCCATCGAGAACTTTATTTAAATCATACTGTTCAGGCATCAATAACAGATGAATGCTTTCTCCTATTACTTCCCGTTTTTTATAACCAAAAATACGTTCTGCAGATTTATTCCATAAACTGATTTTCCCTTGTTTATCAATAATGATAATGGCATCCTGAGCAGACGTGGTAATAGTCCTAAATTTTTCTTCATTTTCTCTTAATGCATTTTCAGTTTGTTTTAATGGAGTAATATCATGTATTATTCCTACAAGAATTTGTTCTCCATTCTTATCTAAATACGATTTTTTCCTCGTTTGAACGGTGTGAACGGTACCAGTTTTATCCGTAAATTCCTCTTCATTGATAATTTCCCGTTCAGTTTCAAATGCTTGTTCATCTTTTTCCCAAAAAACGTTAGCTTCATGTTTAGGAAAAAAATCATAATCAGATTTCCCTAACAATTCCTCCCGATTGTACCCCATAAAGTCACAGTAAGCATCATTTAAAAGAATCCATCTATGATCTCGATCTTTAACAAAAACAGGATCTCCAATAGTATTAATGATATTATCTAAATATTCTTGATTATACTCCAATTCTTTTTGTATCTGCTTTTGTTTTGTAATATCTCTAGAAATAATTTGAAAGTTTCTTTTTCCTTTTTCCACCTGTAATGGGACAAATATATTTTGAAAATAATAATCCCCGCGTTGGTCTTCAAAAAATTGAATCTCATTTTCTTTAATAGCTTTTAATCCCTGTTCATAACGTTCCTTGTAAATATCAGGTGGAAGAACTGATTTCCAATCCTTTCCTATCAATTGCTCTTTAGTTGCCTTAAAATTCTTGGCCATAGCTGGATTAACGGTCACTATTTTTTCGGTTTCACCATCGACTTCAGCGATTGCATCAGGTGAAGAATCGATAAGGCGATGATATTTTTGTTCAGCTAATCGAATATCGGTTATTTCTTGAGCAATAATAAAAAGATGATATTTACCATTAGGTAGTTTAAGTGGAACGAAGATATTATAGAAATACCGGCCGTTTCGTTCATCTGAATATTTAATAATTTGTTTTTGTTTAATCGCCGTTTTTGCAACCCGTAATCGTTCTTCAAAAACGTTTTCTGATAAAAAATCTTTTACTTTTTTACCAATTAACTCTTCAGCTGGAATGCCCATACTTTCAGCAAATTCCCTGTTTACATAAGTAATAGTTAAGGTTTCTGCATCAATTTCTGCAGCAACTAAGGGTGAATTATCAAATAATTTCTCAAATTTTTGTTGTGTAAATATTTTTTCGGTTATTTCATTAAAGAAATTAACTGTTGCGGGTTTATGATTCCAGATAAATTTTGCTGCATGAATCTGGACCCAATGGACATTTCCTGAGGTATCAAGTGTTCTAAACATATATTCTTCAGGAACTGATTTACCTTCTAATCGTTCGTTGTACCGTTTGGTAACGATCTCTCGATCTTCAGGATGAATGTAATTAATAAAAGGAGTAAACAGAATATTTTCTTCAGTATCGCCAAGCATTTCACAAAGCTTTGGATTTGCTAATTTAAGAACACCATCCTGAGCAACACAGATTGCTTCATTTGCATGTTTAATCAGCAGTTGGTACTGTTCTTTTTGTTGTTCTAGCACGGATTCTAAGTGTAAAATTTTATCTTTTTCCGTTTCAATGTTATGGTCTTGTTGATCTTTTTGAGATGCTTGTTTAATATCATTAATGTTAATAAGAGAGAGTAGAATTCCTTTGATGGGATGATTCGAAAAATTGTTTGCTATTATTTTCCATTTCTGATCTGACTGATCCTTAAGTTGTACCATACAGGATAGAACAGAGGTTTTCTCTTGATTCATTTTTTGTATATTGTTTTTCAATTTTTGTTGATCTTTTTCAGCAATTAATTCATAAATTGAGGTGTTCACAAGGTCTTGGTCAAAAGGATTAAGGTCATGGTCTGAAAGATTCTCATAAGTTATGATGCCCTCAGGATCAATGATGACAATGACACTTTTTAATTGACTAAATATTAATTTTTCAATTGTTTCCTTTGGTTTTTTAGCCATATCTACAGACCTCAACACTCATCAGTTGCTAATAATCACAAATTAGATTTTACTTACTAAACATATAATACATTCAGTACTTCGGAAACTAGATTTTTTTCTATTCAACCATATATATTTCGATTTAGGTATAAAATAAAATCTGAAGTTGATCACGTCGAACAGATCAATAATACATGGTTCTTTTCTACAATTCTTTTGCAATATTTTACCTGTATTTCTTCTTCACACTAAGCAGGAATGATACATTCCACGGATCATATCCCTTTTTTTAACCATTATCAAAATGATCATGAGGGTGCATGTTGATAGATGATCTTACGGAAAATATGTTTCAACCGATCTACTTTAATGGGGATCTTTCCCGGTTCCAATCCTTCTTTTCCTCTTTCTAAAATATTAAGCAGAACCCAGAGATTATACAAAGCAACAGCAAGGATGAAAAACGCATATCTCACCGTGTATTTTTTAGAACACGTCTTCCCGAAGAACTTGTTCTTCACTCGGTATTGTGTTTCAATACCGAAACGATGTTCATAGAACTCATGAATCGAGGATGCCGTACCATTCATATTTGTCGCATAAGGAAGTAACTTATCATTGTCTTCATCTTTTACCACCAGTAATGTATATGTCTCACCTTTTGACATTTCATAGGTAATGGGACCATTCTTGTATACGGTTTGCATCTGTTCTTTGATCTTAGGATATTTTTTCGCTGGCATCACAAATTTCACTTCGGATTTCTTTATTTGTTTGATAACTTCATTGGAATAAAAACCTCGATCTAAGAGAACCACACGAAGTGAAACAAACTGTTGAGCATAGGTAATTAATTCTTTCACGATATCCTCAGTTGCAGATAACGGTGTTACCGGTAATACTTTCAACGTGAATCGTTTCCCATCTTCCACAATAGCAATGCTTGCAAATCGAATGAATCGCTTCGTCCCATTTTTCGCTTTTCCCTTAACGATAAAGGGAATATCTTCACCATACCATTCAATATCCGTGAAATCAATCGCAGTGATAACCGAATGGGTGAATAACCGCTGTTTCCGAGCTCTATGGATATGATCTTGGAACACATGATCAAAACCATGTTCAAGAATCTTATATGGTTGTTTTGATAACCGATCAAGAACTGCATCACCACTTGGAACATTATATCCACAATCACGGAGTTCCTCAGAAGATTCCCGAATGGAGATCTGATTAATCCCTGCCCAACTCCACACAATGAATTCACTACTATCTGAATACACACAATTCTTTCCTTTAACCAAGGAAAGATGCTTCTCCAGCGTGTTTACAATTTCCTCTTGTAATGTATCTTCTACATTATTTCCCATCCTGCATCCCAAAAAAGGAATGTCATTACTGACTAAAAATACTATTGATATTTACTTTCCGAAGTACTGATACATTACAGAAAATAAGGTTACTTATTATAAAGATGTGGGAGAAATTAATGATCATTAATAATCTCCATTTTTTTAAAGAATCTGAGATGCCATAGTTGAAAAATAAAAAAAGAGTGTGAAGGATTTTAGAAAATTCCTTCTATAGATCTCCATATTTTGGAGAGTTCGCTAGTTTGATAATCATTGATTGTATTGCACATAGAAATAAGTGTTATCAGCATCATATATAATACTGTCGATTGTTAATTCGACTATTAACGATTATTAATTTTTTATTTGCAAATAAAAAGACCTAAAAAATGTGTTACCAAACCGAAACCAACCAAATTTTTATAAATAAACATTCTTTGACCACTACAACTGACTCAATCTGATACCCTTGGGGAACCGATAATCATGGCAAAAAACACATACAATCAAAAAGCCATCGAAAAAAAGTGGCAGAAATACTGGAAAAAAAACAACATCTATCATTTCAATCCAGAAAGCAATAATGAAATATACAGCATCGACGTCCCACCACGCTATGCATCAGGGCCGTTACACGCAGGCCATGCCGTTCACTACACACACATCGATTTTACCGCCCGCTATAAAAGAATGAAAGGATACAATGTATTCTTCCCACTTTGTTTTGATGTCAACGGTATCCCCATTGAAGAACGAGTGGAACGACAACGAAACATCACTAGAAAAGACATTGATCGTCATAAATTCACTAAACTTTGCAGTGATTTCGCAGAAAAAAACATTAAAACCATGATCGAACAATTTTACATCCTGGGAGAAAGCATGGATCCCAGCATCTACTATCAAACAGATGCAGAATACTACAGACGAATCACTCAAATCTCTTTTATCGAACTCTACAACAAAGGACTCATTTACAAAGGAAAATTCCCCGTGAATTGGTGTCCACGTTGTATGACTGCAATGGCCGATGCAGAAGTAACCTATAAACAAAACACAACATCCATTAACACCATTAAATTTTATTTTAATAACGATCAACCAGATCAAATTCTTACTTATCATGGTATCGGAAAAGACAACAATGGCACCTATATCGAAATAGCAACAACCCGACCTGAACTGCTCCCCTCCTGTCAAATCGTAGCTATTCATCCAAAAGATGAACGAGCACCATGGCTTGTTGATCAAGAAGTAAAAGTTCCTCTTTTCGATAAACACGTGAAAATCGTTGCTGATGATGCCGTCGACCCTGACTTTGGCACAGGCATGGTAATGATTTGTACCATTGGAGATAAAGAGGATCTGAACTGGGTGTTCAAATATCATCTCCCCCTTGAAATGAGCATCGATGAAGAAGGAACCATGACTGATCTTGCTGGAAAATATCAAGGAATGAAAATCAAAGAAGCACGAATTGCTTGTATCGCTGACTTAGAAAAACAAAACTTGCTTATCAAACAAAATGAACTAGATCAAAACGTTGGCGTTTGCTGGCGATGTAAAACACCAGTTGAGTTCATCAATGCGAATCAATGGTTTTTGAAAACCACAAAATTCAAAGAAATGGTGTTACAAGCAAGCGATGATATGAACTGGTTCCCAGAGTTTATGAAAATAAGATTAGAAGAATGGGTAAACAGCTTGGAATGGGATTGGGTTATCAGCAGACAACGATACTTTGCCACTCCAATACCATTATGGGAATGTAAAAACTGTGGAGAAGTCGTATTAGCTAAGGAAGAAGACTGTTACGTTGACCCAACTATGGATAAACCACCGGTTGACAAATGCCCAAAATGCGGTGGAGAACTAGTTGGTAGCGAGGATGTGTTTGATACCTGGATGGATTCTTCCATTTCACCATTGTTTAACACGTTTTGGCATCGAGATGATGCATTATTCAAAAAAATGTATCCGATGAGCTTGCGTCCGCAAGCCCATGATATTATTCGAACATGGGCATTTTACACTATTCTTCGATGTTCACTGCTCACCGATGAGAAACCATTTGAAAACATTATGATGGGTGGCTTTATCCTTTCAGAGGACGGAACACCAATGCATGCAAGCTTAGGAAATGTGATAGATCCATTGAAAGTCATCAATGAATTCGGATCCGATGCATTCAGATGTTATGCCGCGAATTGCTCATTAGGTGAGGATAATGCGTTCAGACGAAAAGATGTTATCCGCGGTAAAAAACTGCTTCGAAAACTTTGGAATGTGGAACAATTCATCAATGCAAATATCAATACTAAAGAATCTCTTGTTAAACCTGAAAAACTCACCGTTGTTGACACCTGGATCCTAACAAAATACTCTCGATTGATCAAACTAACAACTGAACTTTTCGATCGATTTGATTACTCGCAAGCTATGAAAGAAATCGAATATTTCGTGTGGCATGAATTCGCTGATCATTATATTGAAATGGCAAAATCATCGATTTATAATAATAAAAACGTGGAAAGCACTACCTATACATTACATACTATTGGGCTTGGAATCCTTAAACTCTTTGCTCCGTTCATTCCTCATATCACTGAAGATTTATATCAAATGATGTACAAAAAATCCGATGGAAAAGAAAGCATTCATACTTCTAATTGGCCTGAACCCGTGATGGAAGACGATCAAGCACATGATTCAGGTGAAACCATTAAAACGTTCATTGCCGACCTTCGATCATTTAAAAGTGAACATGGAATTGCATTAAATGCACCCTTGCCAAGTAGCGCAACCTATGGACCAAAAGAGTTAATCAATCAGTTACAAAGCCAAGAGGAATTAATTAAATCAACGCTGAATCTTTCAAAAGATCACAAATTCATAGAAGGAAAACCAGATATTGAAGAATCGATCACTGCAATTGAACCCGTTTATGCAAAACTTGGTCCGGTATTTAAAAAAGACAGTCAAAGTATTGCTACCTATATTAAGAATCATCAACAAGATCTTATTGATCTCATTGAACAAAATGGTGATTTGAAATGGAAGAATATTCCCAAGGCAACAGCAGCAGATCAAGATGAATCATTGCTTAATGAAGAATTCATCAAACTGACACGATCATCTCATGTGAAAGGATCTGATTCAGACGAAACATTAGTAACTCTTGGTCCTTTTTACGTATTGATCTCAACTGAGGTGACAGCATCAAATTAAATAGATTTATGAGTTTAGTAAAAAAATATGCGGCGAAACTCTTAGCCGTTTTAATCGCCGTGTTCATGGTCGCAACTGGATTCATTTATATTTTTATGCAAGGCTAAACCCAAAAAACCGCTCATATTCTTGAATAATTATCTGATTTTCTCGAAATTTTTTTAAATAGGATGGCGATGTCCCAGGCTAAAAGGTGATTATTCACTATGGCTGAAAAATCTATATTAGCGAATCCAGCACCACTTGGATTAATGGGCTTTGGTATGACCACAGTCCTACTAAACATACACAACGCAGGTTTTTTCGGACTTGGAACGATGATTCTTGCAATGGGAATTGCTTATGGCGGTTTTGCCCAAATCATTGCAGGAGCATTAGAATTCAAGAAAGGAAACACGTTTGGAGTAACTGCTTTTTCATCATATGGCTTATTCTGGTTAACTCTCGTGTTCTTATGGATCCTTCCAACGTTTGTTCCGAGTTTTGAGGCTCCCGGACCAGTCGCTATGGCTGCTTATTTGTTTATGTGGGGATTATTCACATTTTGGATGTTTCTTTCCACATTGAAACTAACCAGAGCATTACAATTCATTTTCCTTAGTTTAGCAATTTTGTTCTGGCTACTTGCCCTTGGTCAATTCGTCCCAATCTTTCATACTATCGCTGGCTATGAAGGAATCATTTGTGGATTCAGTGCGATTTACACTGCAATGGCCGAAGTGATGAACGAGGTCTATGGAAGAACCGTTCTTCCGATTGGACCGATGAACAAATAAACTTGGTGCAAAAAAAATATTTTCAGGAGGCAGTTATTCCTCCCATTCTTTCATTTTTTAATCTCCCTTTAATAAATGAATCTTTTTAAATAGCAGAATTGATATGAATCATTAGTAAAATCAGGGTTCGGAGAAAAAAAGATGAATCAGAATCATGATCCTGTGATCAATGATTTACAGGAGAAAAATAAGAATTTTCAACATGAATATACTCCTGAAGCGGAAACCCATGTGAAGGGACAAGCACCAAAAATTGCAGTGCTTACTTGTGCTGATTCCCGTGTGGTACCAGAGTTTATTTTTCAAGCAAAAATCGGGGAATTATTCGTGGTCCGTGTCGCTGGAAATCTAGCAGTGGATGAAACCGTGATTGCAAGTCTTGAATATGCTGTAGATCATCTTAATGTTTCTCATGTAATCATTCTTGCTCACTCGCATTGTGGAGCAGTAAAAGCTGCTGAACAAGCAAAAGATACGGATAGTTTACTGTTGTCTGAAATTCAAAAAAGTTTCACGTTGAAAAAAGATCATGTTCTTGCTAATCTTAATCGGCAACTTCAATTACTTCCTCAACGAAGTGAAATTATAAAAAAAGCAATAGAACAAGATTCCTTACATCTTAAAGGGGCAATCTATCACATTGAAAATGGGAAGGTAGACTTCTTATAACACCATGCCACAAGCCTACATTGAGATCAATTTGTAATCAGTTGAACCAAGGCCTATTTCTTCAGCATACCGTAATTGTTTCTCTGGATCGACATGATGTGTTTTTTTGAAAACATCTGGTTTCACATTATTAATCAGATCAAGTGATGCTGCATCAACTGCAACCATATCTGTTGATGCTACATAGCCAATGTCAGGGCAGATAAGCGGACCAGAAAATGGATCACAGTCACAGGTTTTTGAAATCCGTTTTACTTCATTGACATACAACACGTTTTTATCTTGCACACATGCTTTTGCTGCACAAGCAAGCGTGTATTGTAAATCATAGCGTTGATAATCAAGCGCGTTAAACTCACAGTTATCAACACAGACACCACAACCAAAACAAGCACGATCACTTCGTTTCCATGATGCCTCTTTTACTTTGATGGCATCAAAAGGACAGACTTCACTGCACACTCCACAATACGTACATTCATCTTTTTTATAAGATGGTTTACTGCCATGATGAAGCCATTTCTTCGTTTCCTTAGTAACGCCACCCATTCCAAAGTTTTTGATGGCTCCGCCCATCCCAGTGGCATTATGGCCTTTTACATGAGCAAGTGAAAGAATATGCGTTGATTTATGAAGTGTTTCTCCAACCTCATATTGTTCACCATCAACTTCAACGAAAACTCCATCATTATCAATCACCACATCACAGCCTACCCTCTTTTTTGTAAAACCATGTAACCGAGCAACTTTTTGATACCCCGTTTTGTAATGGCGTGGGCTTTTGTATAACACAGTTGTATCATACAAAAAAGGTTTAGCATTAACTGAATGTAACAGATCAATATGTTTTTTCACATAATCTGGTTTAGGGAAATATTTGTTTTTCACTTCACCCATATGAAGTTTCACTAATACCTCAGAATCAGCAAAGGAAGATACACTAATAGCATCCATTGCTTCTTTTAACTTGGTTAAATCCGTGAAAAAAACTACTTCTTTCATTTCTTCTGCACCTCCCATTTTTCTAAATACATCACTTCACTGAGCGATTTGCCTCGTTTGATCTCTTCACGAATTCGATTCTCATGTTCTTTAACATCCAAACCTCTATTTGCGATTTCTTGTCCTTTTTTACAAGGAACGACAACCACTCCTGATTCATCACCAATGATCCAATCACCCGGCGAAACCTGTTGTCCACCACATAGAATACATGCATTTCGTTCTCCAAATCCTTTCGGTTCACCCGCATTAGGAACAGTATACCTGCAGAACACGGGTAACTCTATTTTTTTAATCGCATCTACATCTCTTACCGCACCATCAATTACCACACCAGCTAGCTTTTTTTGTTTCGCACTCCACGTTGCTAATTCTCCCCAAACCGCAGTCATACCTTGATGAGCATTGATCACTAATACTTGATTTTCAGAAGCATGTTCAATTGCTTCCACTGGTTTTGCCCAATCACCATCCAAGGTATTCACCGTGTATGCTTGACCAACCATGTGCACAGCATCTTGAATTGGACGTATCCCGTTCATTGCTCCCTTTCGATGCATAGCATCAGAAATATTCGGCGTGGAAACCTTGCTAAATGCAGTAATAATTTCTGTTTGATCATATTTTTTAAACAATGTACTTTTAATCTGTTTTTTATCATCCATTGCTTGTTTGATGATTTTAGTTGCATTGGTAACATCTTCAGCTTTAGTAATAGCTCCACCTACAATAACAATTGATGCACCTGCATTGAGAACATCAACAACTGTTTCAGAGTTGATCCCTCCAGCTGCAGCAATAGGAATACTAGTATGTTTAGCTAGTTCCATAACGATTTGTTCTGGTTTTTGACCAGTCATTTGCTGGTCAATACCAACATGAACACATAAGTAATCAACATCTAATCTACTAACGGATTTTCCACGTTCAACAGGATTTTTAACTCCTAATAAATCAACCATGATCTTTGTTCCATATTTTCGAGCTGCTGATACAGCTTCTTCAATAGTGCTATCTGCGGCAGCACCCATGATACAGATCACATCAGCTCCAGCTTTTGATGCAATCTCTGTTTCAAGAGCACCTGTATCCATGGTTTTTAAATCTGCAATGATTGTTTTTTTTGGAAATTCTTTGGAAAGCAATCGAAGGATATCCATTCCTTCACTTTTAATCAGTGGCGTTCCAGCTTCAATCCAATCAACGCCTCCTTCAACACTTTCCTTTGCAATTTGTAATGCACGAGAACCATTTACTAAATCAAGGGCAACTTGTAATACAGGATTCATATGGGGCCACATAGAAATCCAATTATTTATAAGGATTGTGATACTCATCCACTCAATAGCAATTGGTTAGAATCTAATTTATCTCCAAGGTAGGATCTCCAAATAGTATCCATTCTTCCAAATTGAATTGATTTAACCAAAACACGCCACCAAAAGAACCAAGATCCATGGCAACTGAATCATCCACATATCCAGAGATACTTTCAATCCATAGATCACCAACACGACTGTTTCCATTTTTATATGCGTTAAAGACTCCAAGCGCCAGTTTTCCATTCAATGTTTTTTCACTTAAGGTCGTTGGAAGAAGCGTACCAAGAGTGCTACAAGCAAAACTGGCAATGGATCCACCTTGCTCATGTTCAACAAATGTCCATGCGATAGGATCAGTTGTATCATTGAAATCACCGCAAGAACAAGCACTGATCACCGCAACTGGTAACTTTTCCTGATTTGATAACTCTTTTACATCTTCAACCCGATAAAGTAAGGGATCAAAAATTGGACCCGGTAACCAGATCTTTCCTAATACCGATGGAGGATGCGTACCCCAGGCTTGTGGATATCCATGACCGGCCATAAATAAAAAATTACAACCTTGGTTAATCGCACTATTGATATTTTCCCGGGAAACAAGCATTCTGTCTTCCTTTGCTAATTGGGTAGTATACACTTTTTTAGCATCATATTGATCAAGAATTCCTGTAACTATGTCGCCCATGTATTCTCCTTCCCAGGCAATGTTTGCTTCATATTCAGTTGGATAAGCAATTTTAATCAAAAGATCTCGCCATAACGAATGCGTATCCCCACCACACACGGTTACATTTTCTTTCCAAGAAGCATCAGCATTCTGATCTGTTTCATAATTTATGATTTTATTTGCCACAATTTCTACTTCATCAACTGAAGTACATAATAATCGACCAACCGCCACATCTGGATAAATGTTAACTAAATCGATTTGTTCAACCTCATTTTTCTCTGCAAACTGCATATTATTATTAGTATCCCAACTGCAAAAACTTCCATTATCAAAAAACAAATCTGCATAGTAAAGATCAGAGATATACGTATCCATCATTTGCATGAAATCCGGAAGACCCTGAAAGAAATACTGAATCATTTGTGATTGGCTAGATGATGAATTAGTATTAATCCGCGCATATCTAACAGGAACTTCCTCTTTGCCACCAACGAGCATAACATATTCCGTATTCCATTGTTTCACTGCTTCACTAATGAAAAACTTAATTGTTTCTGCATCATCTCTTCCAATTTGAAAATTTTCAACTGGCCAATCCCCAGAATATAATTCTTCAACGGTGACAATCATTGTAGAGATTCCCTTCTCATTCTTATGAGAGATCAATGGTTGTAGTGCATCTGTAAACTTAGATGGTGAGATGATAATAAATTCACTCTCTGATATTTCTTCTGATACACTTTGCGTGACAAAAAATTGCTGTGATGATCCAATTAATAAAAAGACCAATAATATAATAGTGAGATAACGACTTTTATTTTTCATATTAAAACCTCTCCTGGATTAATGAAAACATTATAGACATATTGATATTTAAATGTTAATTTTATAAAATACTATTCTTGAATCCTGTATTTTGCTTACACGTTATGAACGCATACATTTATTCACCCCTACCATTAATCATTAAATATTATGATTTGAGTTACAATGGTAATATGCAGTATTCACATTCCCGGTTGTCTACCTTTAATCAATGCCCTTTTAAATATAAACTCAAGTACATTGACAACATCGACCCCATCATTAAAGACACTGTTGAAACATTTTTAGGAAGTATTGTTCATCAAACTCTAGAACACTTATATCAACATCTTCTCAAAGGAAACAAAAATACTCTTGGAAATCTCCTATCCTTTTTTTATCATAAATGGGATGAACAATGGAATGATGAAATTCTTATTGTAAAAAAGAACTATTCCATGCACCATTATAAATCACTTGGAAAACAATACATTTCAGATTACTACCATCAGTATAAACCATTTAACACTACTAAGACAATCGCAGTTGAGAAACGAATTATTTTTTCTCTTGATGAAGAAAAAAATTATCAGATGAAAGGATACATCGACCGATTATCTGAATCCAAACCGGGCTACTATGAAATTCATGATTATAAAACAACAACACGTTTGCCATCACAAAAACAATTAGAAAAGGACAAGCAACTTGCAATTTATGCACTTGGTATTAAACATAAGTATTTGGATGTAAAAAACATCACATTAGTTTGGCATTTCCTTAAGTTCAATAAAGAAATGCGATTAAACCCTTCTAACCAACAATTGTCAAAACTCTCATCACAATTGATTTCTTCTATTGATGCCATTGAAAACACTAAAAAATATCCTCGAAATCCTTCCGTGTTATGTAACTGGTGTAGCTACAAACCAATTTGTCCACAATATTCTCACCTTTACCAAATTAGAGAACAACGAGAGAATAGATATCATAAACGAACGGGGAAACAATTAGTTGACCAATACATTTCACTTAAAAAACAAACCAATCAGCAGAAACTAGATGTTTACATCGAATTAGATCAACTCAAAAAAGACCTCATTGATTATGCAAAAAGAGAACAATTAGATGTCATTTACGGTTCGCGTTCAAAGATCAGAATCATTAGGAAAAAAGAGGATTCGAACGCTTTTAAAGGAGAACAAAAAGACCTTATTCTTATTGAACATTTTTAGGTTGGTTTTTTCCAAACAAATTCCTATCGTATTTAAACAATTACCGCCCATTACTATCTCAAACAACAATAAAAGGTGAAGAATAATATGAACACAAAAAACCAAATCAAAACATATGCAACTCTTATCTTTACGATCATGATTTCAGCAACCCTGTTTTTATCAGGATGCGTTGAAGAAACACCCGATGATAACACACCCTCAAACTATTACTCTTTTGAAGAAGACATGCAAGGCTGGGAATCTGATGGAACCGATTTATCAAGTCCGCCGATCAACTGGAGTATCGAACGAAGTAGTGATCGTGCCACTGATGGAAACAACTCGTTAAAGTTTTATTTAGACAATATGAACGATGCAGGAAAGATCTGGGTTGAAAAACAATTTGAACTGGATGCAAACACCCAATATGAAATCACGATTGATTACGACTTTGCCACTAGTGACTTTGGTAGTTTTAACCTGTTTAGAATCATAACCGGAGCATCCCTTACCAATCCAGAAACCTATGATGATCTTACCTTCCAAGACCACACTGGCAACAACCAACAAGAAGATATTGGGTACACCTGGCTTAACAAATCATACACATTGACTGTAGAAACCGATGAAAATGGAACGCTTTACCTTTTCATTGGCGTCTGGGGAACATGGGAAACACCACGAACCTATTATATTGATGCAGTAAACATTAGTTTTGACAAGGTTTCACTTGAAGAAATCCCTGATGTTTCAGGATCCTGGATGATTTCATATTACGATTTCATGGGAAATGTGACCAAAACAGAAAATGTTACTCTCATTCAAAATGAAACAACAATTACTGCACAAACTACTAATGAAACATTATTCACTGGAACTCTATTAAAAAACAATCTTCCAGCTCCAGATAACAAAACAGAATTTATCATCACTGATTGTGACTTTGCAGGCTTAGGCATTGATTACATTTTTGTGTACAATGAAACCATGATGGAAACCAATCTACCACTGTGTGAAAACTGTAGACCTGCAGTATTTACTCGATAAAACCGTTTTCACCATCTCCTTTTTTCTTTTCTTTATAATCGTTTTCTTCGATACACTCGTTTCTTTTGATCGATAACCTCCTTTTTTGATAATCGACCGAACAGTACGGTAGATTTTTTTGCAGCAACTAACAAGGTTACCTGTTTTGTTACTTCATTAACTGAAAGAAGACCAATTCCCTTTTGTTGTAATCTCTTCTTCGCTCGTTTCAACACGAGTTCACATTTAAAAAATGGGAATGCTAGATACACAAAATCTGTTGCTAACTGATAATTTTGCGCTTGAATTAACGCTTTTTTCCAATCAGCTAATTTCAATTCAATAGCAATACTGGTACTATCTTTTTGAAAAACGATCATATCAGCTCGACAGAAACCAATAGGAACTTCATAGAAGATCATCTCAGCAGCTGATGCAAAATAATTGTGCACTGGACGAATAAGTTGATGTTCATACTCAAAAATCATCTTATCCCCTCCGGTTGCAAATAATCCTTTTTCAAAAACGATTCAAGTAACCAATCCTTGCGTATTCCAAAAGGAAGTAACACGGTTTCTGCACAACGACAAAGATACTGAAGATAAAATGAAACATCAAAAAACGTATCTATGGACAATCGTTGTTTCACACAAACTTTTTCTTGATATGAATCACTTGTTTGATCACAAACCACATACGAAATGAACTGACCTGGATGAACAATGATTCCATCATCCTGGTTTTGTTTCAATGCAGATTTTACAAACGTGTTTACTTTATATGCTTCAATGGTTCTTGCAACGCGACTAGTGAACAATAACTCAGAAATATCCACCTTGCGAGCAACCAAATTATTCATGAATGTATAAACAACTTGTACTGCTGTTGATACCTTTTGTTTTAATTCTTCTTTTGACCGCGCCTGCTGAAACACCTTTAGGATTTCCTTTTGCATGTTTTTTACAAAAACAGGAGTATTATGCTGACGAAGTTCAATTCCACGAGTTTTTAATTCACCATTAGTAAACCTGCCATAATACCGGTTTAACGCACCATAATCATGATGTTTGCTTTTTAAAAAAACAATCCAATCATAGCATCCTTCCACATCTAAACGAACACCAGTTTGTTTACTGATATTACTTGCTAATTCTGATGGGGAGACAGTTGGTTTACTTGCTTGTACCCATAAGGAATCAACAATTCCATGTAATACTTGATATCCATAATGTTCAGATAGATGCATTGCATCAAGTAAGATCTTCCGACTGAACGCAGTAATACTTTCATGACACTCAATACGACCATATCTAGCATTCTTATATCCAGTGTAGCCAAAACTAACCAGTAAAATCCATTTCCATGCCTGCTGCAAATACGTATATTTTTTAGTATCATACGACTTATTTTTTGCTCGTGCCTTAAATCGAAACCGGCGATCAATCACTGGCTTTAACACCGTTGGGATCAATCCTGTTTTTTGTTCACAAATATGATAGCCAAGCTGGGGAACACGATGTGAAGAATGAGGACAACAGGAACATAACAAGGTTTCAGGACTAATGTTTTCTTGAACCATAATATGTGGGTATAACGATGCATAATCAAATTCGACGACATTCTCATGTATACCAGGTATTGGATCAAGGATTAATCCACCCCGGTCTGTTCGTAATAACATCGCTGCGGTTTTCCACTGTTCCGGTTGCCGTTTATTCCAAGGAACAAGAAAACCCTGTTGCATCGCAGTATTCACTTGCATTTGACTAATCGCAGTACCGGCACCAAGCCGAGATAGTATTTGAAGTGAAATATTAGCGCAACGGGAAACATCAAGTAATCCATCAAATCGACCGTTTTGATAAAAAAACGAGTTCTTGGTATCAATATGAAAACGACCATGAAACATGTACCATGCCGGCCGGTACAATACTCTACCATAGCTAGTGTATGATGAATCTTGTTTGATCTGTTTTAAGGTTGTCTTATCTCGTCCAAACGATAATGCATCAAGAATACCATGCTTCATCGCTTGTTGGTGAAGCAAGGGAAATAAAAAACTATCACCATTATTTGTAAGAAGAACATCTGGATTTTTCTTGCGAATCAATCGTAATCCAGCAAGGATAGTATCAATCTCATTTTCAGATTCCACGAGAATATCATCAACAATAATACCCTTAATCAGGGAGGATTTCTGGTTCTGATCCGAATTTGTTATAATGTCAAAATGCATTTGTGAAAAGCATGGTTGTTGATAATCAACATCCCACTGATTATCAGTTACCCTAAATTTTTTTCCAGTCCAGATGACTAATCCGTTAAAGAAAACATGTTGATCTTGCAGGAATCGAGTGCTTAACCGAAGATCAACATTATACAATGTATACCGTTGATAATTTCCTTCTTTTTGGATGTGCTGAGCAAGAGAAGATATATCTTTTAATTTGTAGGATGTCACAGAAAGAACAAGTTTTGGATGTGTATTTCCCAATTCTGTTTTTTGTTTGGTATACTCTACGTGTTTTACTTCTTCTTTGTTAGAAAGATTTTTTTGTAATTCTTTCAGGTCTTGTCTCGATCCCTTAACATAAAATGATGGATGATACGGGGTTTTGATCTTTTTGATACCTTGTTTTGTTTTCAACCAGGTAACCATCACATTTTTTTGATAATCTGGGTAACAATCAAAAACGAATCCTTGCATCATATGATTCCATCACAATATTATTTTTTTGAAGGTGCAAGAAGACTGATTCTTTGTTAAAAAAATTGATCGGGGGTTGTTGAAAGTATTTTTTTTTTGTTATTCTTTTTCTTTTTTCATTTTTTTGTAATCACCTAGGACTTGTTTCCAATCAAGCAAATCCCTACATTTTCCACAGTATCCATTGTTCATTTCGTAGTCAAGTTTGTTCATTTTTTTTCCGCAATATTTACAATGATACTTTTTTTTGTTTTCTTCGGTCATGACACTTTTCAACAAAAGATTAATACGTTTTATCACTAAAAATGGTTGTTCTTGCAGATGTTTGATCAAGATGATGGCTTTAACTTAATAGAACACACTCAATCAAAAAAAGATTTGCCAAAACGCCTCACTATACTATATGTTGGCGAATGAACGATAGAACGTTTCTTTGATTGGATTGAAAAGATAGAGACACATGAATATATGAATTGATCTAAGCGTATTATTCCCTATGGTACTTTTTTTAATTTGACGTAAAGAATTCGTTTTAAAATCTTATATTTATATTCCTGTGCACTTGCATTTCCCATCATGATCTCAATGAGCATCTCTTTGAGTTGTTCATCTTGTTTTAATAAGTCGAAATATTTGAAATCAGTTTTGTCCCATTGTTTTGTTGCCTGCTGAAACAATGCAATGTCTTTTCCAAATGCATGTTTCCATTGGTGTTCATACTTTGATAAAAACCTATTACTTGTGTTATTTTGATGTAATGCAGCATCTACGATTTTAGCTGCGATTCTTCCAGAATACATAGCATAATGAATTCCTTCCCCTGTGATTGGATTGATCAATCCAGCAGCATCACCACAAAGAAGCACTTTATCGCCATAGGTTCTAGGTATGGGTCGGGTTGGTAATGCACCTCCTTTTACGTTATCAACAGATATTTCTTCGGGTATAATGCGTTCTTCTTTTAATCGTTGAACGTATTCTTGAAAGATTGGTTTTAACTGGGTATGATTTGTAGCATGATACGATTTCATTTCACCAATGCCAATGTTGATATGATTTTTTTTAGAAAACACCCATCCATAGCCAGATAATCCATTGAGTTTCAAATGTAAATATCCATATCGTTTTACTGAAAAATACTGATCGATAAGTTGTTCATCTATCTTGTATTCATTGAATAACGAAACTGCAAATTGGTTTTGAATTGGATCTAATTTTGCTTTTTTGCGAGTGATGCTCCAAATTCCATCTGCTCCAATAATTACCTTTGATTCAACACATTCTCCAGTATCAAGGATTGTTTTTACATGATCTTTTGAAAACACTATATCAACTACTTTTTTTCCTTCAAGAAGCGTGCAACCCTGATCAACGGCAAGTTTAACAAGGCCTGCATCAAATGTTTTTCTAAGAACCGTTGCCATCACAGGCGTGTCTTTTTTGATTTCCACCCGGTTATGCATATCCTTAGCATAGATATATCCACCATAAGTGTAGGATTCAATCAAATCATTATGTTTAAGATAAGGAAATTCAGTCAATACTTTTGCAGTTAATCCTCCACCACAGGGTTTTTCTCTTGGAAACCTATCTTTATCAATTAATAATACCGTTCTTTTCCGTTCAGCTAACATTTTTGCAGCAGTACTTCCTGCGGGTCCCCCACCAATAATGACCACATCATACATTGGATACCTCCCAACTATTGAACATTAGATGTTATGATAATTATATTTTAAATATTTTTACTCTAAATTAATACTATTTTTTATAACAAATGTTTAAAAATTTAAAAGAATGTATGAGTTGGAAAAATTTGTTATCGCTATTTCTCTATTGATACCCACCGATTTTTAATGAAGGATCTCCAAGTAAGGTGAACTCCTGAATGGTTAGTGGATCATACATCACTTTTTCCATGATCTGATCAATGAATGAATATTGTGCGTTCATAAACATTTCACCAAGATGAATTCCGGGTTCATACGAATCAAAGAAAAACGCATGCAAACTACTTGCCCCAGCCATAAACGGATCACCAGCAAATCCACCGAAACCGGTTCGTGTCGCACCGATACAAGCAATCGCACCAGCATTCGGTTTTTTAATCATTGACCATGCAAAACAAGGAACATCAATCGTGAACAGTTGATAATCCAATTTTGCGGTTAAACATGCATCAAAGTACATGATCGGATACTTATCCTTATTCTTCAATCCTAAAATAAACGGTGTATAATACGAGATCTGAGATGAGCCATCCGGTGGAGACGTAGCAATACCATAAGCTAATCCATGACCTGAATAACTGACAAAACCAGCTCCTTTTGAAATCTCAGCATTAATCGTAAAAAAACGAAAACGTTGCAGCGACGTCCACAACGTTATTGGTGTAAACTCAGGCATCACTGATGAAACATATTCAGTGACTACCTCACCTTCATTGATGCCACCCGTATTCGGAAATGTATCCCCACCCATCAGAATCAAACGATGAAACCATTCACTTCCGAACGTCGTTGTTTCATACGTAATGATCTTATCAACCACGTTTTTCACACCGTTTTGATTTGAACAAGGAATACGTCCTACCATCACATCTGGTTTACCTTCGATTTCATCAACAATTTCAAGTGTTTCATTATACTCACTTGTTCCATCCATAATCATTCGAACTTCACTATAGATTCCATCCTGATTAGTATCCCATCTTGAAAACGAATGCTGTTCATCATAAATATCTGCATAATACAAATCAGTAAGCACATCAGAAACCACCACATTTCCAAAATACTCCCAGGATACCGCGGTTGTTCGCATAGGAACAAGATTTACATCACCAAGCAAAAGAACATATGATATTTCTAAATCTTCAATAGCATCCTTAATGAAATATTTGATTTCCTCGATTTCATCAACGCAAGTATACTCTTCATAGATTGACTCTGTTGTTTTCAGCATTGTTTGTATGCCAACACTATTTTTATGATCCGCCAACTGATTAACAGAAGAAACAAATTGATTTGGCAAAATAATCACTAGATCAAACGTTTCATCATTATGTACCATGGTTACATCGTGTTTGGTTTGTGATACTACAGTAACAGTTAATCCATTCAACACTAATAAAAACACTAAGAAAACACACAACACATGCTGTTTTTTCATGTAAGTCGCCCCGCAGAATACCGTTTACTACCAATATAATGCCTACGTTTCTATATAAATTATTTCAACAAAAAATTGGACAAATGCAAAAAAACTCATATTTTGTTAATTATCTCTAATTTTGTTCTTATTCATCTCCATTCCTTTTTTCAGTTTGTTCTTTTGTTTTTTCCAGTTCACGTAACTGTTTTTCATGCTCAAGTAAAATACTTATCACAATAGGTTCAAAGGGAAGCGCATGCGGAAAGTTATGACCTGCGGCACTGTGTCTTCTTGCATGATTAAGTAATGCATCAAACATTTCTTGATCCTGTTTTCGCAATCCGTGTCTAAACTCAGTCCATTCCATACCAAAGGATTCAATCATCTGTCGAAACGTTGGAATTGTTCGCCCCATAAAAGTTAGATCACCATCCCAAAATCTTGTAAACACAACTGTCCAACTGTTTCACTGGTCACTGTTACCTGCTGATTTTTTTGTGTTATTGTTAATCTTGGACAATGACGCATGTCTTGTACGTGAACCAAGGTATCAACAAACGCATCAACTGAGGCTACATGAGTACAATATGAATCAATAAAAACCATTGCCACTTGATACCGTTTGGTCATCTGTTTTAATTCATTCATCATCCTGGAAAATAACTGATTGGTTTCATCTTCTGAAAGATCCGCGTCTGCAAGTAGTGAATATAATCCTGTGAGAATAATGGTAACTGGTCTTTTTTGTTGAATGAGTTGTTCAACATGAGTATAGATAAGATCAGTTAATTGATAGATGGTGTATGCTCTACTCAAATATACATTCTGCAACACCTTCTTATCAGAAAGCAATTGTAAGCGAGCTAATCGTGCAAGCAAAAACGGATTTACTTGATTTCCTGCATCAAGAACAATACTAGGACTATGAAACATATCAACCGTGTTCACACAAATCCGATGAAGCAAAAGTGAAAGAAGATTACTTTTTCCAATAAATGCAGTCATCTTTCCTGTATGAATTCCTCCAAGAGTGTTATCGATTTCAGATATTCCAGTATACACCGATACGTTTGGTTGAACAACTGCTTTTTCCTTTTTATGAAAAGTATCTGGATGTGAGTTAGCAAGTTCAACGTAATGCGTATTCCATTGATTCATTTTTTTTAGTTCCCCCAAATACAAATGGAACAACTGCATTTGTGTTCATCTTTAAAAAACACTAATGAAGGGGATCTGTGAAAGTATTACGTTAGTAAAAGAGCTTATATCTTATGATGCCGGTGACTGTTTCTTTGAAACGATGTATTCAAGGCTTCCTGCAATCACCATTTCAAAAATAATAGCAATAATGAAAGGTACACTTGCTAGTGGTGGAAGAATGGATGATGCAATCAATAAACCTAATCCATCATTTTTAAATGATGCAAAAAGAGCCAAGGGTATGACTATTCCACGATCTTTCTTCTTTTTTTCACCGATCACAAATACGATTAGGGCCGTACCAATGGTTCGTATCATGATTACTGCAGTTAAAAGAGCAAGTAGATAGATGTCCTGAACAAGTGCCATTCGATTTAATCCAACGATTGCAACCATTACTATGAAAAAACACACGTTGACAATTAGTGAGGTTTGCTTTGAAGATAAAGAGAGTTTGCGAAGTAATCGTGAAAAAAGTAAGGGAAGTACGATGAATTCAACAACGGTTTCTACCATACTCCAAAATGCGACTTGTTCTCCTAAGAATATCAGTAAAAAAACTGGTGTTAACACTAATGCTACTAGATATAAAAATGAAAGTGAAACAATGGTTTGCTGCACGTTCCCACGAAGGATCTTAGTCACTGGAACCACAGCTACAGCTGGCGGGACTGCGGCCATGACCACGAATCCTTCCCATAAGGGTGAAGAGAAAAAACTTCCGAAAAATAAGATCACAACTGGTAAAAGAATGAAATGAACAACAAATGAAAGGAACATCATTTGTTTTGATGCTTGCTGGATTGTTTTCCGAATTGAGATTTGTTGCAAAGAAAACGTCATTGCGATAAACAAGGCAATGGTTCCGATTTCAGATCCAAATCGTGGAAAACCACCACTAAGGAGTCCAAGACTGATTCCTAAGGCTACCATGACTGAAAAACTAAGAAGGATTTTTTGAATGAATATAGTGCCTTTTGTTTGAATATGCATGAAAAACTCCGAATTACGATGATGAAGTTAGTTGTTTTGTTTAAACATTTCTTTTGATGATAACACCTGGAACAAAACGAATCCAATAACAAGTAATACACTTCCCATGATAAGCACGGGAATTGAAACATTGAACAATAAAAACCCGGTAGATACTAATCCAAGCACGGGTAAAATCGGAAGTTTCCCAATTGATCCTGGTGTTTTAAATCCAGTATCTGTTGGTTTTTTGTATCGAAGATAAATAACAGTTGAGTTCACCACGATAAACACTATGAAAATAGTGAAATTTGTTAGATTTGCAACAATTGCTACATCTCCAATAAATAGAAATAAGAGTGAAGCAAGGACGACACCAATGATTGCAACCCATGGCGTTTTTGTCTTCTTACTAACCTTAGTAAACACGGTTGGTAATCCTTTTTGTTCAGCCATCCCGTATACTAATCGCGATCCGCTCAGAAGCATAGCTAAGGAAGTATTAAATGTGGAGAAAAGAGCAATGACCGATAGTGCTAGAAAACTTTTCTCACCAAACCATTGTTGTGCAACAAGACCTAGTGGTGCCTTTGAGGAAGCAAGATCGCTGAAAGAAACAACACTAACTGCGGCGAGACCAACCAGAACGTAAAGAATAGTTGTAACGAGAAGCGAAATCAAGATTGCTTTTGGAATGGTTTTTTCAGGTTGTTTGGTTTCATTAGCAAGACGTGTGATTCCTTCGAAACCAATGTAGCCAAAGAAAATCAATACGCCTGCTTGAAGCAATCCTTTAATTCCTTGAGCCATCTGCGTATAATCAACAGATCCAAAAGAAGGCAAGCCAACGAAGATAACGATGATCAATCCAGCTGCTTCAATAAGTGTGAAAATAATAGTGACAGATGCGGTTTCTTGCACACCAAGAAATAAGACGAATCCAATGAGTAGTAATGCAACAAAAGCAGTTGCAATAACTGGAGTGTGAACAATAGCTGAAAAATACCGAGCAAACCCAAGAGCAACTGTAGCACTCCCAATGATACTACCTGCAATAATCATCCAACCGGTTACCCAAGCGAATCGTTTTCCAAATGATTGTTCAACATACGTATATTCAGCTGCAGCAGTTGGAAACCTGGAAGCTAGTTCAACATAGCTAAGGCCTGTGAAACTAGCAACTACTGCTGCAAGGATAAAAGAAATCCAGAGAGTGTTACCAGCAAGACCTGCGGCTTCACCAATAACTACATAGATGCCCGCACCAAGGATAACACCAATGCTCATCAGGGTGATTTGCCAAAGACTCAGGGATCGTTCTAATTCAACCATTAAAAAAACCGTAACAAATCATTCTCTTTAAATGTGTTTGGTCTGAAAAAATATGGTTTTTCGTTTTAATCTACCAAAAAAATTAATGCATCCTTTTTCCCTTACTGGGAAATATGACAGATTATACTAATTTTTCAAGATTCTTCTATGAACTTGGTATGCTTCGAAGAGTGCAACGAGAAGGATGGAAACTGCTTGGAGTAACTCATCCTGAATCTGTTGCTGAACATAGTCTTCGAGCTGCTCAAATCGCATATGTTTTAGCAATACTCGAAGATCATCCCACTCCAGAAACCGTCTGCAGTATACTTGTATTTCATGATATGGGTGAATGTCGAATTGGCGATGTACAAAAAGTAGCGAATCGATACGTTAGATCTGATGAACGCCGAGCAGTAACGGATCAACTTGAACCACTATTAGATATTGGTACTCGTATTCTCAATCTTTGGGATGAAATCGAATCACAAGATTCAAACACAGGAATCATTGCAAAAGATGCTGATTTACTTGAATTAGCACTAACTGCTTGTGAATACAAAAAACAAGGGTTTACCAAGGCTAATGATTGGCTTGAAAAAACAAAAAAACGATTGCATACTTCTTCAGCCAAAAACTTGTTGAAAAGTTTTATAGAAACCGATCCTATGGATTGGTGGGATGGATTAAAACAACTTGAAAAACATCATTTGGATTAATGATAGATATGACTGATACCGCAAATTGGGATGAAGAAACCTATGATCGTGTTTTTGATGATATTTGCGACTATGTTGAAAAAAGAAAACAGGATGATGCATCATTTACCCTTAATGTACTAAAACGAATGATTGATGAAGCTTATCAACGCAGAGGAATGGATTGGATTGGAAAAGGACATTTACAATTCATCATTGAATCAGCTACTATAGCAGCCCTTGAACAAAAATTCGTCGAATGGAAGAAACAAGAAAAGAAAAAAGAATCATAACCATCGTTTTTACCAAAATCAAATGAGTTCGATATAAGATCACTTATGTTTTTCTTAATTCTTTTAAGAGATTGAGTTCATCAACAGTAAGAAATTCTTGTTCAATACTTGTTTCATGCCAATAAATCATTTGTTATCATCCCATGTTTTTGAATCAGTAAACGATTATTTTGATTAAATAAATTGAAACAATGGTGAGTGAAAGTATTCTGTTTACTGTTATCTTAATGACATTAAAACCAATTTTTTAATTGAACCTAAGTGTGTCAATAAGAGAATATTAAGCATTTTTCCACATGAAACAAAGGGGTTTATTTGAAACAAAAAACAGTAAGTCCTGCATCAATTTTTTTATAAAAATAATGCATGCAGCTATCCATTCTGTGACAATTGTTCCACTGTTATTGTTTTCATTCTTTTGGAAAATACTCTTAACTATTTCCCCTATTATAAGAATAAGAAAAATGATATGGTGATAAATAAAGATGGCTCATTTTCAAACCAAACATCATAAGTATAATGATGATGAACTCATCAGTGCTCTTCAAAAATGCGTTCGTCGAGGCATGGAAGAAGAAGCAATGTATTTTGCCTTAGAACTTGGCAACGAAGGAAAAAGCGGATTTGGCCTATTGCATTCTCGATTACAAGTGATCACCTATGAAGATATTGGTCTAGCAGACCCATCCATAGTTAGTAGTGTTTCACAAGCATTACTTGATATGAAGACCATGTATCAAAACAAAAAAGGAGATTGGGAGATGGTACTTTCGTATATTATGCTCTTACTTTGCAGATCACAAAAATCACGGATTACAGATCATTTCAAAATAATTATGAAACATAAATGGAAAAACCCAGAAAAACAATATGAAATACCAGATTTTGCACTGGATATGCATACTTCACAAGGAAATCTGTTAGGTCGAAGTAAAGGAAGCCTTCAAGGAATCAATCATTTCATTGAAGAAGGAGAAAAACTTGAACATGAAACTCCTGAAATAAAGAATATTTATAAAATACCCGCGCAAAACCTTTGGAAGAAAAAGAAAAAATAAAAAAGATGATGATTAGTTGTTAATCATCATTATTCTTGTTTGAATAAATGTACATCAGTTTGTGGAAACGGAATGTTAATTCCTGCTTCATCAAATGCTTCTTTGATTTGTTTGGTTAGACCACGTTTCACCGTCCAATAATCACTGGTTTTCACCCACGGACGAACAATTAGATTCACACTTGAATCACCAAGTTCATTGGTTGCAACCATAGGAGCAGGATCAGATAACACCAGTTCATGATTATTCAAGATATCTGAAGCAATTTTCATAGCTTTACCAATATCATCATCATAACCAATGCCAACCGTAAGATCAACCATTCTCGTATTCATAGCGGTATAATTTGTAATAGCATCACCCCAAACTTTTGAATTTGGAATGATTACTTTTTTGTTATCATAGCTCAGCATAGTAGTATTGCTGATTCCAACATGCTGAATACTTCCAGCCATTCCCGCAGCATCAACAAAATCACCAACCTTGAATGGTTTGGTCAATGCAATCATAAATCCTGCTGCAAGATTTCCAAGCATATCCTGAAATGCAAAACCGATCACAAAACCAAATACTACTGAAATACTAACCAGTCCCGCACCAACATCAATGCCAAGAGCGCTTACGGCTATCAGTAAAATCACGATTAACAATAAAATCTTAGCAATTCTACTCACAAATTCAACAAGTAACTGTGCCATCTTTGCTTTATTCATCGTATGTCGAATGTATCGAACGACTAACGCAACTAATAGATATCCAATAATTAAAATTAAAACTGCGATTAACACGTTTCCTATAGTGATATCTGTCATTGGTATTGGTGTTGATAATAATGATTCAATATTTTCAATATCCATATTTTTCTCCCCGTAATATATTTAGAAAAAGTAACATCTGGTGTTTGAAATACTTTGTTATTTATTTAACAGATATTTACAGAAGAAAAACAAAAGAATATTTATTCATCAATGTTATCTGTTGTTTTTTCAACCTTGGTTACATATTCCTGCATATTTCCCTTTCGTTTTAATCCTGCTTTGTTCATATATCTGACTTTACCAAAGATCAGTCGTTCTTTCCAAGCTCTATCATGTTTTCCAAAACACCAAGCCACTCCAGCAAATCCATTAGGATCACGTCCGTCGAGTTCATATTTATTATTAAGATACAATGCATGATCAAATGCTTTTGAAATCGTTTCAGTCCACTCAAGTATCTTTTTTCCCCAATACATACGCATATACCCATGCATTTTACCAGTAATCATCATTTCTTTTTGAGCAGCATTCCAATATGGATCATGAGTATCAGCTTGTTCTAATTCATTAAGCGTATACTCGTATTCTCTTTTATCTGATTCATGTTTCTTTAATGATTCAAAAGCCCAAGAGGGTAAACAAGAAACTGAATCATACGTTTCATTGAAATGCACAAAATTCATACTTAGTTCCCTACGAACAATTAATTCTTCTAAAAAACTCTCAGCGAAATCAGATGTATTCTTTTTAACTTCTAATGCGACATATAATGGGGAAATATGGCCAAAATGAAGATAGGGACTTAACTGAGAAGTAACGCTTTTAGATGGATCATTTCTCAGTGTATCATAACGGTTGATATGATGCTTTATGAACTGGTCTAGTACGTTTTTTACTTGATCTTCCCCGCCGGTAAATGAAGAAACTAAAGAAACTGAAGAATCAACATCCAGCTGAGAAGTGATTGAGGGAATATCTGAAAGATTAATTGATGAAAAATCAAAATCTAAAGAACCATGTTTGACGGTGTTTACTGGTAATTTTTTTAAAAACTTAGGTAGGAATCGCCGGATCTTCGGCCTGAGCGTATAAGCTGCATATTCTTCTTTATTTGATGCGGTTTCAACAGGAACAATCACATCTGATTCAACTTGAATAAGCGGGCAATCAATCTGGTCTGCAACTTTTTTTCTCCATTCTTTTTGTACGGTTAAATATCCACAATCTGTTACAACTACTGCTGCGTTCTTAGCAAGAGTGAACACACCTTCCACGGGATGTTCAATACGAGCGATGAATTGAATATTTTTTTTAGATAAATTTCTTTGAATCTGTTGTAATCCTTGGATCATGAACTGATAATGACGAAGGTTTGCTTCTGGAAATCGATTAGTGATACCAAAATAAACAAGCAGTGGTTTGTTTTTTTCATTCGCTTTTTGAATAGCATATTCCAACGCATGATTATATGTTGTACGCTGCGATTGCTGCATCCAATAAACTACAAAATCTGCAGATGCATCATTATTTGTTGTCAATGTGTTAATTCGTTCAGATTCTATCATCTTTTTCCTTCTGAGCATTCATGTGTAGTATTTCTAGGATATATGAATAAAACGAGAATCGTTTTTTGCTAGTGATATGGCTTCAACTGCGCTTTTTTCTTTATCCTTTATCTCTAACATGATATCCATATCAATTGAGTTCAGAGACCGTAAAAAATTGGTGAAATCATTAGCATTGATGTGAGTTGCATGTTTTCCGGTTTTCTCATTTTGTTCTTGAGAAGAGTAATCAACCATAGGTATATCATCCCTATTTTTCCAGGTTTCAGCAACCAATTTAAAAATAGTTTCAATTGATTCATCAAGATTATTGATTTGATGATGAAGCACATCAAATAATACCGGGATATGGAGTTGTTTACTTAGTTGTAAACAATCATGTGCAGTATAACTTCGTTCATCATTTTCAATCACCAATCTTTTCCTAACTGAAGTTGGAAGCAGATCAAAATGAGTAACGAAACGATTCATACTTTTTTCTTTTTCACCATACACACCACCTACATGCAGTTGAATCTTTGAAGAAGTATCTAACCCTAATGAATCTAAAAATGAAGCATGATACTCTAATTCTTGGATACTTCGTTGAACAACCTCATTTCTTTTTGAATTCAGCACGATGAATTGATCTGGGTGCATCGAAATTCTCAGGTTATTTTCTTTAATAAATTGCCCAATTTCTTGCAATTTATCATTAAAAAGCAGTTTCCAATCAACAGTGAGAACCGGATGAGAAGCAAAAGGAATAATATCTGAAGAAATTCGAAAAAATAAGATATTATGATCAAGATTGAACGAAAGTATTTGTTGTAAACAATCTAAATTATTTGATACCGTCTCGATGAATCGATCTTTTGAATACGATGCTAATCGAAATGTTTTATTGCCTCGGCAGGCTAAGGTTCGATTAATACAGGGATATCCAATTTTCATTTCCAATACCTCTGACGATCAGCAATCACTGAGAGATCCTCCTCAAGTAATTCCTCGGGAAATGGATCGAAAAATGTTTGCTCTGACAAGTACGGTTCTCCAAAACGAACGATCCATGATCTTAATATGTTTAAAAGAACACTGACTGGGATTTTCTCATGTTTATAATTTTCAACTAAATCTAAAAAAAATGATTTTTCAGATTTACTAAGATGATCGGATACAAAACCAAATACATGCAGTAAAACATTTATGGTAGAACGATGAGATGGAGGTTTTTTAAAAACAGCATATAACAATGATTCATAATTTGATATGACTGTTCTGATGGATTCATTTTTTTGATTTGCTGCAATTCGCCCCATCTTGCGTAACAGTTCCTGATTATACGCCATCAACAAGAATTTATTCTTTGCATGAAACGAAACTAACTGTGCAATAGAATAATTCTTTTTCACTATTTCAAAACGTGCGAGCGTGAAAATACTAACTAGAAAATGTTCTTGGATAAACTTGTTACGTAACCGTCCTTCCGATTCAACCACACAAGGAAGTGAATGCATCATGATTTCACCAAACAAACCAGCAGTACGTTTAACTGGAGCAGCGTTTTTACTTGCTGCATATAATTTCACATCTTTGATGCCACAGGATGGAGACCTTGATTTTAAAATAGCTCCATGAAAAGTAGTTTTCTTCGAGAGAAACGATTCAGCAAAATCAATCATTTCAGAAGTGAAATCTTTATCAGTTGTTGGCTGGACTAATCGTTTCTTTTCATCCTTTCTTATTAATCGAAGTGACTTTCTTGGAACACCTAATCCAATCTCAACTTCAGGACAAACCGTTTTAAAATCAACGAATGGTTTTATTTTTTTTACAAAATCACTTGCAATCATTGATCCATCATAACGACAATGATCAAACTCAATACACTTGCTCAACAAGACCACTGGTTTCGGCCAATTAGTCATAATAATAAAAATCAACATATGCGCGTTATTAAACCTTATCAAAATTGTTTAATCAAATTACGATAAAAATCAGCAGAACATCATAAAATTATTTAAATATGGATATCATTATTTTTAATGGGGCATTGAAATGAATAAACGAATATTATCTGGTTTACTGGTCATTTTTCTTTTTGTATCTTCGGTTCTTGTTTCGGTAAACGCTCATTTGGATGAAAGTAATCAGAATGAGAATTATGAGATTCAATGGCAAAAAAATTATGGTTCAGATTGGTCAGGGGGACGATTTCAAGGACCACAACCAATAGGAGATTGCGATAATGATGGGAAAAACGAATTATTACTTGCGGGAAGAGACGGAAAAATTGAGGTCATGGAATGGAATGACAATAAGCAAACCTATGAATCAACAGCAGTGTTACATAGTCCATTCTATCCATTGTTTCTTTTAAGGGAATTCATTGCTGAACGGTTTTATGATGAATATGTTCCACCTCCAGATGCAGGAGGATTTGCAATTGGAGATATTACAGGGGATGGTGAAAATGAAATCGCTGCTACATGGTATGGAGCAGTATACAAATACATTGGTGGGAATTATAGACTGATTGGGTTAAATTCATGGATCTTCAGAAATGGTGGAGGAAATGGAGATTGCTACATTGGTGATTGTGATAATGATGGGCAAAACGAATTGATTATGAGTGGAGGTGGAGGAACTAGTGAACAAATCGTTCCAGAAATTGTGATTCTTAAATGGAATGGATATCGATTAGAAAAAGTTGCATCTTATGATGATCCTGCTGATGGATATGCATTTATGGCTGGACTTGGCGATCCAGATGATGATGGAGAGAATGAGATTGCCGTCGGTATTACCAATTATGGACAATATCAATCGGATAAAAACAGATTTTTAGTGTTAGACTGGAATGAAGCAAAACAAGAATTTGAAGAGACTGAATTGTTCACGACACAAGGCTGGGAAGGAGCTCCTTTTGGAGGCTGGTGTGCTGATAGTGATCAAGATGGTATTGATGAAATCCATTTTGGTTACGCCTCACCGAGAGTCTCAATTTTTGATTGGCAGAATGGTTCATATCATATGAGTTTTGATAAACAATGGCCCGGTGAAGGCATGTTGATTGAAGGACTGAATGTAGGAGATGTTGATTATGATGGTATACCGGAGGTTTGTGCTGGAACGGATAAAGTTCATATTTTACAATGGAATGGAACAACGTATATTGAAGAAGCAGTGATTACCGAAACATATGGAGATTTAGCAGTGTTAAATATTGGTGATTGTGACAATGATGGATTAAATGAAATGAACGTAGCTCCAGTATTTGTTGGTCGAGGTCAGGATTATATTTCCTGGGTTATTCAGCATAAGTAATATTTTTTCATAGATGAAACAGATGGATGGGGTTGAGGTAAAAAGAATACTTAGAGATGAGGGAATAATTAGTGAATATTTCAAAAAACCGTATGATTAATATAATGGATATTATTATACATTGTTGCTAATATCACATTTGAGGTGATGGGATATGAAGGAAAGAACAAATGATGTATTTGATGAAAATGATGAACGTGCAGTTCGGCTTTTTTCAGACTTAGGTATGCCAAAGAATCTGGCGAAAACATTAATGTATATTTGCCAAGTGAATGAATGCCGATCTACTGATATTGAACAAGGTGCTGATTTACGACAACCTGAGGTTAGTGTTGCCATGCAAGAACTTCGAAAACGTGGTTGGGTTACCAAAAAAGATTTGAAGAAGAAAGGAAAAGGTCGTCCAGTTCACGTGTATCAACCAACAACCTCTTTAGATGAGATTCTCACGTCTTTTGAACAGGAAAAGATGGAAGAAATGAAATCTATTAAGACAAATATTTCGGAATTAAGAAGTACTATCAAGGGAATCTAATATCCTTTTTTTTCTTTTTAATTGATCAGCTATCTTTTTTTCATTTTTTTCTTATTGATTAAAAAAATAACGTGTTAAAAAATATGAAAAGAAAAAGAGTAATTTCTATGATTTGGTTGGAATCTATTTAGATTATTCCTTGTTCATATATGCAAGGATGATAACAACTAAACCAACGATTATTTTCAGGGCGGCATGCCACATTGGTTCAGTTCCGATATCGATTCCAGGGACAGCGCCTAAAATACCCATGATAAGCACGATAACTCCAACGATCATGAGCAATAGTCTGTTTGATATCATGTCCATTTTTTCCCATCTCCTCTTAGTTTTTAAAAAGGAAAAAAGTTAATAGAATATAAATTTTTCGTAATTTTTACGTAATTATGAATTTTATGAACAATTATACTTGTTTAATAAAGATTTAGCAGCATTAACAAAATTTTCCCACTTAGCAGGGAATCCTGCTAGTTTTATCTTAATGTGAAAGCAATCTCCTGAATCAGTTAACACAAAGTTATTTTTCAAAAACTGTTTCTTTTTTAATCGAATAAAAAAATAGCCATCTTGATTAAGGCGAGTGAGATATTGTTTTCCAATTCGTTTTTTATCAATATCGTTTAACTTTGAAAAAAGAGTCTGCATCAATAACTCATTATGTCTTTTTTTGTTTGTCTTTAATCGAAGGATGAAAATGGTTTTTTGCTGAAGTCCTTCAACTGATTGCAAAGAAACATGTATTTTTTCTTTCTTAAAATCTAACGGGAGTAGATAAGTAAATGCTTCTTTGCATTGCGTGATATTATCCTTATTTTTTTCAAACACGGTGACGGAAATGTTATGAATAAGCTTTGGCATGAATTTCACTCAAGTATAATTGCAATGGCATATGATAAAATATCTTTCCTTGATTTTTTTATGATTTTACAACTAATTATTTAAATATGAATGTTCTTATTTAATGTTGGTGGTTCATATTTTCTTTACAAAACGGATCATGGTTATTCTTTGTTTCTTTTTTCTGTTTTCATCAAATTTACCCGTTTTTTTAACTGAAGAAGTATCATCTCCGGATGCAGGATTTGAAAAACAATTTTCTTTACCAGAATTTTTCATTCTTAACCAACGACTAATTCTTTATCAAAAGCCAGATACGTTACCACCTGAGAATGGATATCCTGTCTTATTTTTATTACATGGCGCATCTCAATATCCATTTTCTTGGTTCTTTCCCTTTAATTTCTGGTCTATTGAACAAACCAGTTTTTCTGAAAAAGCACTTGATGCTGGTTTTTTCATTGTATCTCCCTCATCTGGACGACCAATACGGCCTGGTCCTCATGCTTGGTCTTCCTTTATTGAGAAGGTGAATGAATCGTTAGATTTACAGTTATTCATTTCATTGTTTGACTGGTTGGAAACTGAAGATACCATTCATCTTGATTTAAATCATGTTTTTTGCGCTGGTTTTTCATCAGGCGGTTTCATGACCAGTCGATTAGCAAAAACTTTCCCTCATCAATTTTCAAGTGTTCTTATCCATTCAGGTACCGATGCCGATTCCATTACCTTCTCTGAACTAGGTCCCGAATTTGATTGCAACTCCCCTCAAACCTATCCATCTAATCATCCACCAACTCTTGTCGTTCATGGAGAAAAAGATCAACTTGTGCCTTACGATTGTGGTCTACATTTTTATGAAGAATTACAACGTAATAATATTACTACATCTCTTCTTACTGATGCTGAACGTGGGCATATCTGGTTGTCATCACGTTCAAATGAGATGATAGATTGGTTTGAATCCTTTTTGTAATCATTGATCTTGTGCTTGATTTGCCTTTTTCAATTTATTTTTTCAAGAAATCACGGATTAATAAAACTAAATGTGATATTATTTAGTATATGTTATATTTGGAAATAGATCTGATTGTATCGTATCTTTTTTGATATCTATTTCTTTTTCACCGAATCTAAGATTGCATTCTTCGCAAACCCAAATCTTTTTTAAAATGCACTATCACCAAGAGTCATAAAAACGGAAAGTTATCGAACAGCAATTTATTTTATAAATGATAGTTAAAAATCTTGTAGAATAACTTTTTTTATAAGTGGATTCGTTGGTTTTTAATTGTTCGGCTACCTTTTTTTAATTCTCGTTCTCTTTGTCGAAGTTCCATCACTCTTTTATCGACGTGGTCTTGAAATTTCATTGCCATTATTACGTTCTCCTTGTATCAGATTTTTCTTCAGGGTATGTAAGATATCATTTAAAAATTTTATCCTCACACATATATAAATAAATGAATATTTATAATTCGAGTGGTTGAATAAAAAATTAAAACATTCATACAAATCTATTAAAATTACCTTTGCATATAGAAAATAAAAATAGATTTGAAATCATATGGCACCGAAAAATAAGAAATCGTTTTCAACCGAAAAAAACATGAATATTGATTTTAATCGAAAGATAGTTGATCTGAATCAGAGTTCAGATGAGGAACTTTTACTTGATGCTTGTCCCTATGCAATGATTATTGCGAGTGTGGATGGATTAATCACCTTAAGTTTAAATGATGCTGCAGCAAAAATATTTAGGAAATCAAAAAAAGAATTGATTGGGGACTCCCTGGTACCACTTATTGAATTAAATGCAGTTGAACGAAGACGGCAAGTTATTAATCGTTTGATTAATCAAAGAAAACCCTACTTACTTGAGGATTATGAACGAGGAGTTTGGTGGAGAACTCTGTTCCAACCAATCGTCAATAAGAAAGGAGAAGTTACAAAGATTGCTGTGATGATTCATAATATCTCGTCTGAAAAAAAGAAAGAACAGCAACAAATTGAAAAAAATGAAGAATTTTGGACAAGACTCATAAGATATTCGAATAATGCATTTTTTATCATTGATGAACATGGAGTTATTCGTTATGCAAGCGAATCTGTCTATTCCATTGCAGGATACGATCCTCAAGAACTAATTGGACATGCTGTTTATGACTATATTTATGATGCAGACATCAAAAAAACAAAGGATTTTTTTTCTTCAGCACAATCAAAAGATTCGACCATATCATTTTCTCATCGAATCATTGATAAAAATGGGAAAATTAGGTATATGGAAACAACAGCAAATAATCTGTTGGAAAACCCCATAATTCAAGGAATTATCGTTACCTCCAAAGATGTAACGAAAACTCATCGAGCAGAAATCAAAACAAAGGAAATGAAAAAATATTTAGAAAATATTATCAATAGTACGTCTGAGGTCATTTTTTCATTAGATGAAAAAGATCGAGTGGCCATCTGGAACAGACGTATCGCTCAGATCACCGGGTATACCTCAAAATCCATATCTGGAAAGAATCTATTTTCAATTCCATTAATACAAGATGAGGAGTTTTTCAAAGAATATCTTAAAAATTGCTATAAGCGAAATATGCGTTCTTATGATGTGAAGATTAAAACGGAGCATGGAGATTATCGTCTCCTTCGATTACAGGGATCATTAGTAAAATCTGAACAAGATTTGGTAAAGGGAATTGTGTTAACCGGTAAGGATATTACTAGCGATGCTCAAATTCATGGCCATTTGGTTTCAGGGTTAAGCTATCTTATTCCGGATGAACATAGCTCTAATGCAATTGATTTGATGAAAGGATTATTGTTAAATGGTTATGAGGGGTTGATGATTACTCGAGATTATTCTAATGATGTTTTTTCAGATTCTCAAAGTATGCGGTCTATCTCATCATATTCATTTTCTGAAAAGTTAGATGCTTCATTGAATAGATCAAATATAATAACTGATCCTTCAGCACTCATTCAACTAATAGATGATTTTTTTTCAAATCATGAAAAATCGATTGCTTTAATAGATCGGTTGGATTTTTTAATAGCCCTTCATGGATTTAGAAAGGTGATGCAAACTATTTATCAAATATCAAGTATTGCCTCAAAGTTCAATAGCATTGTATTAGTTCGATTGAATCCTTCTGTTGTTTCCTCAACTGAGCTTGCGATTCTTGGTGAGGAACTCGAACGACTTCCAGACCAAAATGTTGATCATATTACTATTGATAAAAAATTATTTGATATTCTTCG
>CAYPUK010000026.1:0-5066 GCA_964414035.1 uncultured Thermoplasmatales archaeon
CACCGAGAAAATGTATGCATTTTCTCCTGTTAAACCTACCGGTTTTCTCCGAGTAATTACACTAAATTTTTGGAATTAATTCTCGGACAGGCTCATCTACCTAGTCAAATAGAAAAAAAATTTATTTGATTCATCATTAAAATTTAAGATTTGACTGTTTTTAGGGAAATCATTAAATAAAAAAAACCGTTATAAATATATAAAACAGGGGGCCAAAATAAATATGCAAAAAATATTCGTTTTTATTATCCTTGGATTATTCCTCTTAAACGGAATTGGAGCAGCTGCATTATACGATACCACTCCCATAATGGAATCAGCAACAAACATAAAAACATCATTACAACGTTCTTCACTTCAAATTCAACAATCTGATGACAAAGAAATGATATCAATTCAATTAGATGAAACAAATACGTTTCTTTCAAAACCTGGGAAACCATTACTTCCAAAAATCGTGAAAACATTTGAATTACCTTTTGGAGTAAAAGATATAACTGTATCAATTGATCACCTGGGACCATCAGTTCAATATGTTGATTCTTACGTGGAACCATCTAATTACATGATGCCATTAACCGCTTCTTCAGAAGTATCAACTACAGTATTGAAGCAAATGGATACATCAGTTTACAATGCAAATGAATTATATCCTAAGGAAAAGTTTGATACAAAAATTGGTTGTGGATTAAATAATGATCTTGATCATGTCACTTTTGTTACTATTGAATGGTACCCAGTTCAATATAATCCAACTACCGGCAAGGTCATGAGTTATGAATCTGCAGACATTGAAATTTCATATAAGCCAGGTGATGATTCGATTTTTGCTGAAACAACTGCTTATGATCTCGTCATTATCGCACCATCTGAATTCAGTAGTGCTTTACAGCCGTTAGTGACACATAAAAACAATTTGGATATCAAAACCACTCTTAAAACGGTTGAAGATATTTATGCTGAATACGATGGATATGATGAAGCAGAACAAATCAAATATTTCATCAAAGATGCCATAGAAACCTGGGACATATCTTATGTTCTTCTCGTTGGCGGGTTAAAAAGTGTTATTCATGCTAAACCCCGAGATAATTGCAATCTTGGTACTAGTGGATGGCATCTCCCAGTCCGATACACGAACATGTATGATGATCCTGCATTTCCACTTGCTAGTGGCATTCATGATCCCGGTGTGATCAGTGATCTATATTATGCAGATATTTACAAGGAATCTGGTGAGTTTTCAACCTGGGATCCTAATGAGGACGAAGTTTTTCTTGCAATGGGAAAGCCCAGCGTGGAGGATGATGAAAACATTGATTTTTATCCAGATGTATCATTAAGTCGCCTAGCTTGTCGGAGTGTTGATGAAGTCAATACTGTCGTAAATAAGATAGTCACCTATGAAAGCAACCCAATTGATTCTGAATGGTTTGAAAAGATGATTGTCGTTTCTGGTGATGGATTCCTTGATCAAGAAGATCTAAACATCAAATGGGATACAAAGGATGTTGATGATGGAGCATATACTGTTTATGCACAAAGCCATAACCCCGATGAGGAATATGGCCCAATTGTGAGCGTAACGGTTACTAAGGACCGTGATGCTGAATCAGTGATTACCTATTCTCACGATGATCATTTAATTCCAGAAGTTGCAGAGGCATTGGAAAATGGATTCCCAACAGTTCCAATCGCTGAGATCGTATCAATTTCAGAGGGAGATGTACTTGGCAACACGGATGTTTCTTTTGACCCGGATTCAAATGATTACTGTAATGAATTTTTTTACTGGGCAAATGTTAGCTATGTTGATGAAGTACTAACCATTCGTGGCAAGAGTTACGATCCAAAGCCATATGGTAATGTAAGTAGTATTCATGTTTGGATTGAAGATGAATCTGGTGAAACCGTGTTTGAAGATTGGCGGAATAATACAGAAATGTACTATGAGGGAGAATGGACAACTGGTGAAAAAGCATTACTTGGCAGAGGCGGAGCTCTTTATTATATGCCCGAAGATTTTGAAAAGGAAATTTTGTGGACATCTAATGGTAAGCTTAGAGGTATGCAAGATGTACTTACTTCAGTAAGTGAGGGCAGTGGCTTTTTGTTCTTTTCAGGACACGGAAGTCCTAATGTTTGGGCAGATCAATGTCCCGGCATTCCAGGTGACCGGGGACCATCTAGTGTAACTGGTTTGCAGGTAACCACGCTTAAACCATGGCCACCATTCTTTTCAACACCATTATTCCCAATTGATAGCTTATCAAATGAAGAAAAACTTCCAATTGCGGTTGTCGGCGGTTGCCATAACAGTCAATTCAATGTGTCAATGCTTCTTGGATTATATGATATCTTACCATATTTCTTCCCAAGTCTTCCATCAAAATCAATGTGGTGTCATGGAGTACCAGTTCCTGAAACGTTTAGTTGGCGATTAATTAGCAATCCAAATGGTGGAGCAATTGCATCTATGGGTAACACGGGACTTGGATATGGTATGCCTGGAAAAGAGTTAACCACGGGTGGTGGAGATTCTTGGATTACTATTGAGTTTTTCAGACAATATGGTGAAGAGAACCAAGAAATCCTTGGAGATGCATACATGCAAACGTTAAATACCTATATTGACACGTTTGACATGACGGATCTTTCAGCAGGACATCCAAAAACCATTACTCAATGGGTATTACTTGGTGATCCAACTCTTAAGATTGGTGGATATGAATAAAGAATAAACATTCTTTATTCTCCTTTTTACTTTTTTTAAAAGATTGCACGTTTCACAAGTAGTATCATATTTTTTCGAAAAATTTGTTTTCTGTTTGAATAATTGATAAGAGGTTACCTTCAGACCATGTAATCTCAAGTGTGTTGTGCTTGATGTTTACGTAATAGAAAAGACTGAACAAAGGTAATCTGACATGAAACTCGATTCTTTAATTATGGAATCACTAGGAATCAATTTAAAGTCATAAATATTTGATCAACACCATACATAATAATGTTCACAGGAATACATTTGGGCAGGTTTCAATATCAATAATCTTGTGCAATTGATGCAGACCAAGGCCAAAAGGATGAATGCAAAAAAAATATGGCTCTATTCCATTTTTAGGTTGGAAAATCTGCCGATTTCCTCGAGATAGGATTTGATATGGATTATCGGTCTGATCATGTCTTCAAAAATTTAAATTATTGACGAGAATTACAAGCAGATCAAGATGGATACCCAAGTCATAATTGGATAAGGATTAAATTATCAATAGAATTGATAATTAAATAACAATTTCTCGAAGAAATTACATGAACCTAAAAATGGAGAAGACTCAAAAATATCAAAAAGTTGAAAAAAATAGCATACTTCAACTAACATTAGCCAAGCATATGCATTTTTAACTCTAATTGTGTTTAAAATAATCAGTATTGACAGTGGATACCTTAATTTTCCGAGTAATGGGATTAAGAAAGAAAAAGTGGTTTATTATCATATAACCACAATTTAAATTTTGATTATTATTAAAGAATTATTGTTTGAAGATATTTAACATTACAGAGATCAGCATGTAAATTGGTCCTGTTCCATCATAGTTGAAATTGAAGTTAAATGATCCTCCATCATCCTCATCATCATCTTCATCTAACCCGCCTGAAAGATAATATATTGCACCGATTATCAGCAGTGGTAGAGCAAAGAATACGAGAAGTGCCAGAATTGAAAGAAGACCCATAGATATACCACCAAGAAGTTTTCCTGCTGAAATCGTAAATTGAGCTGCAAGTAATGCAAACATTGGTGCGCCTAATATCGAAAAGATTCTTAATCCAATTTTGCTGACAAATCCTAGGAAGATTAAGAAGAATGCTCCAATAGTTAGGGATGTTTGAATTGCTCCAATGATGAGGAGTAGAATGCTTACAAGTGCAACGATTGCTTTTATTATTCCACTAACAAGCAACGATACACCTTGCATTATTCCTCTTAGTAAAAATGTGATGACCGAAATGATAACTCCCAAGATATTTCCAATTTTTGATAGGAATCCACCATTTGAATTACCAATTGCTCCATCACCGTTAAGTAGGTTATCGGTAAAAAAGCTTGTAAGAAGTGAAACTAAGGTTTGCAAAAGTGAGAGATCAATTGATTGGATATTTGTATCGGTTTTGGACTGAGTTAATGAATCAATAGTGCTTTGTAGTTTCTGTAACGTATGTTCTGTTTGCTCCGTTAGTTTATTCATATCATTTTTAACTGATTCTTCGGGAATGGAGGAAAGAATCACGTCTTGAGTCAATGTAAACTCATCAGGATCATTTTGAACTTGTTTTAGTAATGAATTTGCTATGTTTAAAATAAATGTTGCTATGAAAATAAGATCATTTTCCTCAAAAGTATCAGCATTAATTGTTTCTACTAAAGAGGTTACTTGTTGTTTTTTATCGATTTGATCTATTACCACAGAGGATGTTTGTTGTGGAACTGCAGTAGTAGCTGAAAGTAAAATAAGTACGATTGCGATTGAACCAATAAGAGGTATATTTTTTTTCCCAAATGTTTTTTTATTTTTCATAGGATTATTCCCCCAAATTAAACATTTTTATTTGTATTTCTTATTATTATTTAATGGTTATCAAAGTATATAAAGTGTTTGATATAAAAATTGGTATTCTTGCGAATTGAGAAATGATTTTTTAGTTGTTTGACAAAAAACCTTATAAAAAAATTTAAATGGAAAAAATTTGATTTTTTAATTCACTTTTGTTTTATAATAGTTACATTTCCTTTTAATACATCTATTTTTGAAATGATTTTATCTTTAATCTGTTCATGAGTTGTAACAAGTATCTTAACCTTTTCTCCATAGACGATATCTTCCAACTGACCATAATCATATAACCATGAAAGAAAAGATTGGGTTTTTTCAGTATTTGGCAGTACGATTTCTAACTGATATAATCGGGGAAGCATTGCATGAATTCTTTTCACGAAATCAACTAAATGATATTTTTTTACAATTGAAATCGGTAGCACATCAACTTTTTTTCCTGAACAATATGCA
>CAYPUK010000027.1:0-14643 GCA_964414035.1 uncultured Thermoplasmatales archaeon
GAAGCACTGACTTGTTGCATTGCTGAACTTGCTTGTTCACTTCCTGCAGCGTTTTCTTGAGCGACACTAGCAACTTCACTAGCTGCCTTGTTTACTGCATTTACGATATTTGGTAGTTCTTCAAAGAGTTCAACGGCATCAGCCACGCCTTTACTGCCTTCTTCAACTTGTTTTGTGTTCTCATTCATACTTGTTACTGCACTTTCAATTTCAGTTTGAATTCCTTGAATAAGACTGCTGATTTGTTGTGTAGCTTGACCGCTTTCTTCAGCAAGTTTTCGTACTTCATCAGCAACGACTGCAAATCCTCGTCCTGCTTCACCAGCTCGCGCTGCTTCAATGGCAGCATTTAATGCAAGTAAATTGGTTTGTTCACTAATCTGATTAATGGTATCAACGATATTACCGATTTCCTTACTCTTCTCACCAAGTGCTCCGATGCGATTCGCTCCATCCTCAGTCGTGGTTTGAATCTCACTCATCTTATTGCTGACTTCACCAGCTGATTGCTGACCTTTATTTGCAGCTTCTCCAGCTCGTTTTGATTCATCAATAACTACATTTGTTTGTTCACTGGTTCGACTTGATCCATCTGCGATCTGTTGAATGGTTGAAGATGTTTGCTCAACTGATGCATTAACTTCCTCAGCGGAACTAGAGAGTTCTTCAGCTGCTGATGCTGTATCCTGAGCACCTCTTCTGATGTCGCCAATTAAATTCTTTAACTTATTTGTCATTTCTGAAAACGATCCAATTAATCCATTGATATCTCCTTTTGCTTGGATGTTAACATCATGACGAAGATCACCTTCTGCAATCTTTTCTGCAACACCAGATAGTTCTTTTACTGGTTTAGCGACATTGTCAAGCATGGCATTAATTGAGGTTGCCATTTGACCGATTTCATCTTTTGTTTTTACTGATGCGCGAATATTCAAATCACCAGTATCAGCCATTTTTTTGGCTTCATTAGCAATGGTTTGAATTGGATTCGTAATCGTTCGTGAAAAAAGAATTCCTACAATTGCAACGATGATTGCTGCTGCAAGAATAATTGAAATGGTTACCGTCATTAAATTTGCTACTGCCGCTTCTGATGCTGCTTCAGCGGCATACACTTCAGCATAGGCTTCAGCTTCATCAATCTCAGCGACCAAGGTCCAGCCTTCCATGTTTTGACCTTCAAACAAATCAAGGTATGTAGTGTATCCTAACACGGGGACACCGCCAAGTTCATCAGAGTATTCTCTCCCACCTTGCGCTGCAGCTTCAGATTTACTGGTATAATCTCCGTAAACTCCTTGATAGGAATCTTTTGAACTAAATGCTTCTTGAACACCTTTGGTGTTTACTTCTGTTGTAAGTAGCGTTTCATCAGTGGTTAACCGTGAATTACTTCTAAAAAGATAATCAGATCCAACAAGATATGTTTCTCCTGTTGATCCCATTCCTTCAGCAAGTTGCATGATGTCATCAATGGCGCCTTGGCTGACCTGAAGGGCAACGACTCCAATGCTTTCTCCTCCGTCAGTTACTGGGTGAGCAACAAACATTGCTGCAGCACCATTTGATGGAGCATATTTTTCAGTATCTGTTAGATATGCAGAACCGGAATCTAAGCATTCTTCCCATGCTTCGGAAAGTCCTGTATTTTCATTACTTAGTCGTGAACCAAAATCATCTTCTTGAGCTGAGGTGTAAATGACATCTCCCTCATCGGCATCAATGAGAAATATGTCATAGTAGCCATATTCATTCATATAATTGGTTAAAAAGGTATCATGAGTATTAAATGCGTTAAGATAATCAGAATCAGCGTTTAACAGTTGTTTTCCTGTGTATGTTGGATATGCATTTTTTGCAGTGGTATACGCAGCATCTATATCGTTGATGGCATCGACAACAGCAGGGCTATCTGCTAGAACAGTTACATCTCCTTTTCGTTCATCAAAAAAGTTTGTAATCCAATCCGCTTTCAGTTTTGCAATGGCATGTAATTCATCTTGTGATTTTTCTTCTAATGTTAGTTTTTCTTTCGCGGTAAGATCGTGCATTGCTCCTGATGCATTACTATAAGCAAGTACCCCTACCACTCCAAGGGGAATAAGACTAAGCGCTAGGAGAATACTCACTAGTTTTATCTTTAAGGACAAACCTTCAGTTGATGTTTTCGCTTTTTTGTTAAATAGTTTCTTCCTTTCCATACCTATTACTCCCTAAATCATTCTTTTTTTCGTGCATCCTCTCTTCTATGTACTATGGGAAAAAGGGATGAAAAAAGTTAAATTCTTTCTATTGCCACTTTGGAGGTGTAGGTGATTCGATTGGCAACCACATCCCTTTTCCAACCACCACAATCAAATTAAAGTCATCTATTAAAAAATAATCTTTAAAATAGTGTTAATTTAGCATTAAAAATCCTTTAAAAAAATTAAAAACAATTTTTTCAATTATATAACCTATTTTGAATTAAATCATTTCTCTTTTTGATAAAAGATACCTACCTTTTTCCGTGATATGAATGGTTTTCATTCGTCCCCTCCGTTTAATAAAGATCAATCCAAGTTTTTCAAGATCACTTAATCGTTTTTTCACGGTGACATCAACAATGGAAAACTCTTTTTTAATAGATTTAAAAGAAACAATCGAATTTGTTTCTCGTTTTTCATTGATAAACATAAGAATGGAGAAGAGTTTATCTTCAAGTTCAATGGTAGTTACATCTCTAGACGGCAATGGATGAAATTCTTCGTGAAGTGCAGCTACTTGACTGAGCGTTAAAAGTTCTGGATTAATACGAACAATGAGCACACAATTACAATGAAACACTATTTCATGGAGGACATATAATAATTTCAAGGTTTCTTCAAACGAATGATGATGTAATAAATAATCAACTCGATCGACATAGATAACCCCTCCCGTATTCGTTTCACAAAACTCTTTCACTCGATGCTTGACAAGACTAAGAAGTGACTCCCCGCTAGAAACCGGATTTTGTTTTTCTTTTGATACCAGATTAAGATAATCAATTCCAGATAACCCAGCTGCTCGAAATAATTGTTTTTCTTTTAATCGAGAAATAAACAATCCGTGAGTAGTTTCGTGAAGTAAATGTCGTAGCACCGGAATAACTTCTTCATTGGTAGTACTTTGTAAAAAGTATCCATGACCTGGCAGAATCTTCCCATGTTTTTTTTCATCCTCTGTAATGTCAGTTCCAACCAGTAACACTCCTTTAATGTGTTTCCCACTAATCACAGAATAAGATGGTTGTAATAATCGCTTTTTCCCTTTATCATCTTTGAATGTGATCAAACTTTTTGGAACTGCTTTTCCTTCTTTTAATGCAGTAAGTGCGTCTTGAATAACAGAAGGATTTTCAAACAATGAAAGCTCATCTAATGATTTTCCAATAACTTGCTTTCTTGAAAAACCAGTGAGCTGTTCAGCAGTATTATTCCATAAATATACTTTATCATAAACGTTAAAAGAGATGATCAGTTCTGATGCATTATCAATGATTTCTTCAAGCTGATTTTTCGTTTCGATGAGTTGTTCCTGTTGTTCTTTTTCTAACGTGATATCCTCAATGAGTTCGATAACTGAAGAAATATGACCAAGATCATCTTTAACTGGAGTAGAAATTACTTTAAAAACCCTCTTTTGGCCGTCAATGGTAGTGGAAAATTCCGTCTGATGTATCTTTCCATCATGAAATGTTTTTTTTGTTGGACAGTTAGGTGAAATACCAGATTCACTATTGAAATGAATGACTGTAAAACAGAGAGGATGATGATCAATTTTTTTTAGGGCAAACCATTTTTTTGCTTGCGGATTTGCAAATTGAATTCGAAGATCTGAATCAATAAGAATGACACCAAGACCAATCGTATTTACTAAGCTCATATATTTTTCATTAGAAGCAATCACCTTTTGCTCTGCCTGTTTTCTCCGCGAGATATCCCTAATACTTGTTCTTCTTCCAAGATGGGATCCTTCATCATCAATGATGGGTTGAGAGGACAATGATGCATACATAATAGAATTGTCTTTTCGGATAAATCGAAGTTCAATATCATCAAATTCCCTATATGTTAATAATTTGGACATATATTCTCTTGGAATATATCGGTCATCAGGATGAACGATGTCTTCAAATGTTATCTTACCTTCTTTATACTCATCTATTGAATAACCAAGTAATCGTTCAAACGCAGGATTAACATAAACGCAATCGCCTTTAGTATCCCGGCAGATTTCGATATCAAACGTAAAATCAGCAATGGTCTTATATGAAAGAGATAATTTGTTTGCAAGTTCCACTGCTTTGTTATTATCAAGATTATTAACTACTTGAGACATGAACTCCCCTCATTAAGTAGTTCCATTTTTTTCTTAAAAAAAGAATATGAGATAGTATCCAATGGATCTACGTAGTTTTTTATTGAAACCATCATTCCCCACGGTTAATAGGTTTTATCTTTTAAATAATTTCAGAAATAAAGAAAAAATAAAGGTAAAATAAAAGTGATTTAGCAGTAAATTTTTGTTTTTTTGTACTTGGTTAAAATGGTTTTAGAAAGCATAAATAGGGTAAACTTATTCGACTATGTTTATGGATCTTATTGAAATTCTCACTCAGTTCTATCAAGACCCACTTGCTTATTCGTTTCTCTTCTTTATTTATACTATTTTAGCTGCAATCATTTTACCCATTCCTGTTGAAATTGGATTATTCAATCCTAATGTTCATCCAGTTCTTCTTATATCAATCCTGGCCATTGGAAAAGGAGTGGGAGCAGGAATTGTATTTATAATTGGTGCTAAAATTAGATCGTTTCTAACACAAATGAATTCATCGAATCCATTAACAAAAAAAATTCTTTATTACTGTGAACAGTTCGTGATCAAATATGGAAACATCGGGTTATTCATTATTATGAGTATCCCATTAATGATTGATTCTGTATCACTGTATCTTTTTTCGTTACTAAATCCAAAAGAAGAATCTGGAAAGTATGCATTAGCACAACATAGATTCGTGCTTATCAATATTGGTGCGGGAATCGTTAGAGGAAGTATTATTATGATTTTTTTCTGGTTATTCCAAGTGAGATTGGTAGCGTAAGGAAGTAGTCAATAATAACAATATTTACTTAAAAAAACAAGCAAAAATTGTAACCTTCTTAAGGAGAAATCAAAGTTTGTTTTTCTATTAAAAATAATGTTAAGAGAAAAAAAAGAGGAAGTGGGAAAAGAATCTATCTTTTTATCCGTTTCCATTACCATTTCCTTTGCTTGTTTCTTTAACAGTCACCACAATCTTATCAGTTTCTTCAAGTCCATTTTCTGCTTCTTCACTAACCGTGAGTGTGACTTGATAGGTTCCCTTACTTGAAAATGAGTGATTGGTCATTTGGCTGGTATTAGTTGATCCATCACCAAAATCCCAAAGATACGATAATGTATCTCCCTCTGCGTCAAATGTTTCGGTTGCGCTGAAGTTAATGGTTTCGTTTACTTCAGCATTAACATGATGTGTGATTTCATCATTTACTAGGATGGTGACCACTGGTTTTCTGTTTTCAACCTTGTTTTTTAATTTATTTTTGTCTTGTTCTTTGAATTGCAGTTGATTGTTGTGTTTGTGCATAATGCCGCCAAGAACTGGAAGGATCTTGTATGCTTCGCCACCTTTATAACTATGAATTGAGGCATTCAGATCTATTTCTAAGGTTATATCATTGTCCCCATCCAACAATTTGAAGAGTTGTTGAATTTTTAAGGTATTAGATGGAACCGTGATATTTATCTCCTCAGTTGAACCCTCAAGAACACCAATTGCATTATCTATAACTAACCATAATTTTGTGTAGTTACCAATTGGAAGGTTTGTTGAAGTAAGGGATTCTGTGATATTGTTTAAGTGCAAGTTAAGAAGATCAAGGGTACTATTTTCTTCATCTATGGTTATATTTTGCCATCCGGTTTCGTTACTATGTAATTTTACCATTGAAAAGGTGATAACTACTGATGTGAAATCATCAACTGGAGCATCCGTAATATGAATTGTAGTTACTGCAGCTGATGTGTCATCTGTTGTGTCTTGATCTGTTTTTTGATTTTCAGTACATCCTGCAAAGATGAGAATAAACAGCATCAATACTGATAGGATTATTCCTTTTTTATTCATCTTCATCTATCCTCATTCTTTCTATATATTTTATATAGTTTAAGTGTTTTTTCTTTTTTTATTTGGATCTTAAAAGATAACTACTCATCTCATTAACACGCGTTAATTATTTATATAATAAACAATAACATAAACAGCAATCATTAATTAATTGAGGAATACAACAATGAATTTTTTACAAATACATCAAATGTTAATAACTATTACAACCACCATTTTCACAATAATGCTTATCAGTCCAACACTTTCAGCATGGGATAATTGTCCTTTTGGCATAGAAAATGATGCATATCCAGGAGATTGTGGAAGATATATCGATACAAACAATGATGGAATCTGTGATCAATCCCAACCAAATCCATCTACATCCCGATCTCAAGAATCTGAAGAATCCACTAACTCCACAACCAACGAAAATCAGAATTCTGACGCAGAAGAAAAAAATGAAATCTCAATTTTAGCAAACAAAAATATTATTACGCTCATTTCATCATTTTTCATTATTCTCATAGGAATTATCATCACAAAAACACTTACAAAAAAACAATTACTCTCACCGGCAAAAGAGAAAATCTTGTGGAACATTATTCTTCTCATCTTCTTTATGCCATCTGCAATCACTGGCATAATTCTTATCCTCATAGTCGATTTTCCATTTTTAAGAGAACTAGGTCTTAATTTCATCGAACTTCATAGTTACACCTCATTTTTCTTGATGTGGATTTCAGGATATCACATTATTTGGCATACAACTTACTACATAAAAGGAACAAAAAAACTATTCGAAAAATAACTGACAGAAAGAGATAAAAGTTAAAATGTTAAATTTAAAAAAATAATTTAAACGAATTCATCCGAATATCTAATCGTAAAGAAAAAAATGAAAAAATCGAAATATTGTTAATGAGGCTGACTAAGTACATGCATATGAACTGGCGTGAGTTCTTACATACGTAATTACAGACATACATACGAAAAACCCTTAAAAAGACCCCAGAATCTTTCTTATTGGACTTTGGGATGTCACCATTACCACCACCATCATCACCATCTGATCATTACGATTTTGCAGCAATTGGAATAGGAGTATTAATCGTATTTATCGCTATGGTACTTGTCGCCGGTATCGCTGCATCAGTTCTTGTCCAAACAAGTACCAACTTAGAAATGCAAGCATTAAAAACAGGACAAGAAACCATTAATGTAGTTGCTAGTGGAATAACCGTTGAAGCAATTTCTGGACATAACACTTCAGGACAAATCGATAAACTCGGAATAGAACTCACATCAAAAGCAGGATCTCCAGATATTGATCTTGGTGAAAGCATTATTGAAATCTCAGATTCCAATACAAAAAAAGTCTTACGATTCTCAAATAATTTTACAAACCAATCAGATGTAGATGGAAATATCTTTGATAACGGAGACTTCGGAGATAGTACTCATTTTGGCATCATCATCTTACAAGATGCTGATGAATCCTGCTTACAAACAAATCCCATCATCAATTATGGAGACCATGTTGTCCTTACGGTAAATACAAATGTTTTATTCAATAACATAGATCCTCGCTGTGATGTATACGGTCAAGTGATCTGCGAAGAAGGTGCTCCGGGAATCATTGGATTCAAAACTCCAGCATCCCTATCTCATGATGTAGTCACACTACAATAACTTCGACTTCTTTTTTTCTCTACAATTAGATCCCAATCATCTTTCTTCCTTTATCCGTAAGCGTAAAGAATTCAAAGTATGAACCACAGGTGGGTGAAGAACACTTCATCGGACACATTGAGCATCCTGAGTCATATGATATTTTTTCAAGGTAACCTTGATGAATCAAAGAATCCAATCTTGCATTTAATGTAGCTTTGCTAACACCTATTTCGCTACTTATAGCCTCAAGTGTTTTTCTTTGTTGAATCTTTGAAAGAATCTTTTTAGCTCCATCAGTCATAATCAATCACAGATGAGTAACATCTTCCTTTTTTCCATCCACGAAGATATAGTAAAGTGCTACTAACGAGAACGGTAAAAGAAACAAGGATGGTATATATGGTCCAGTATACGATGCAATGAATCCTTCAATTGTGTTAAACCACGCTCCATCTTCTGGACCTGGGATTGATCCAAGAATCATACCAAGAAGAGCGATACCTCCAACAAGCCAGATCATAATACTTGCCATCACTGTTTTAGCTTGTTGATGAATATCAGAGAACTTATGAAAACTGGATAAATAAAAACCTCCAGCGGAAAATAAGATTAACCCACGCCATAACAAGAAATCTTCTTGATCACAAATAATGATTGATCCATATTCGATACATCCATTGTTTAATGCTACGATAATTTCAATGATGCCAAAAACAAGCACGACTAATCCAAATATGGCAAAATAGTATCTTCCAAGTTCAAAAATCTGATTCTTTTCCATGTTTATCACACTCCCATTATTGATAATATCCATCTCATAAGTCCACCCCACAGCAAAACGACGACAAATAATATTAAAAGGCTTCCAAAAAGAAATGTTATTACTCCTTTCAAGCCATCCTGCATTCCTTCCTTAATAATCATTGCAAATGTTGCTACACAAGGAAAATACAAACTGACAAGAATAACTGAGGTAATCAGTTGTGAAGCACTCATTTCAATGGTACTTAATTGAGCAACAGCAAGATCCTTTCTCATAAACGCAGTAATCAGTGGAGAAACAGTTTCCTTTGGAACACCAAACCAGCCAGTGAGTAATGGTTCAAGACCATTAGCTAGCCAATCAATAAATCCTACCAGGTAGAGAACGTTAACCAAAAAAACACCAAAGATCATAAACGGGATAGCAACAGTGATGAATCCGCGGATTCGAGCCCAGAGTTTTCGCGTCACATTTTTTAGACTGGGCATTCTATATGGTGGAACATCTAAAAGCATCTCAGGTGACTGACCAGGAATAATCTTGTTAAGAATGAAACCGAAAACGAAGAATCCAAGGAACAAATAGATCATGACCAGTCCCACATACTCTGGAATGACTTCAAGCATCACACCAATTTGTGCACCACAAGGAATAAACACCGCAAGTAATGCCATCATCATAAAGCGTTGTTTTTTCGTTTCAAGGTTCCGGGTTGCCGTTACTGCAGGTACATTGCATCCAAGAGAAAGAATCAATGGTACAATAGCAAATCCATGTAATCCAATTTTATGAAGAACCGTATCAATTAACACAGCAAGTCGTGGTAAATATCCACTGTCTTCAAGGAAGATGAGAAACAAGTAAAATGCAAAAATTGCAGGTAACACCACACCAATTCCCACAAATAATGCAGTGGTTAGAATTCCTCCTGCTTCAAAGCAGATATCGCCTGCGTATTCAGCGGCAAAAACACTTGGGTCACCCACTAAAATATAAAAAATCCAACTTGTTTTATCCGCGAATTGTTCTCCAAGCCAAGGGATCCACCCAATGAATCCTTCAGTTCCACCAAATATTTTGACAAAAAAACCATCAGTGAAAAAACCAGCAACAGCCCCAAAAAAAGACCAAAATCCATACAAGACGGCTAATGCAATAGGAATACCTGTGATTGGTTTCACGGTGATTTCAGATATCGCATCTTTCAATGTATGCGTATATATTCCATAAGAAACAGTCTGCTTGGAGATTTCATCAATTAGTTCCCATCGCTGATCAACGCCTAATTTCATCAGCTTCCCTCCTTAAGATTTTGTTTGACTTGGATAATATCCACAGGTGTTGCATATTTGATTTCTTTTAAAAGACTTGAAATTCCTTTACCACTGATAGCAACAGTAGGAACCACGGATATTCCAAGAATCTTTGAAAGCTTTTGAGAATCAATCGCAATGTTTTTATCTTGAGCAACATCCCACATGTTCAATGCTATAACTAAAGGATAACCTTTTTCGATGATTTCGAGTGCTAAATACAATCCACGTTCAATCTTTGATGCATCAATAACGCAAACAACGGTTGCATCCTTGTTTTCTTTGAGAATCTTTACTGCAACTTCTTCTGCTCTATCCTTTGGTTCAAGAGAAAATGTGCCAGGAACATCAATAAGATCGACATTTTGATGATCGATGAGCACTTGACCTTTTTCAAAATCTACGGTAGTACCTGGATAATTTGATTCAGCAACGTTTGCACCAGTAAGCCGATTGAACACTACACTTTTTCCCACGTTAGGATGACCCATTAAAAGAATTTTCATGCTAATCCACCTCGATAATGATTTGTTCAGCAAAATTTCTTCCAACCGAAATAGAACTACTTCCAATAGTGAGTGTTAGTGGACCGTTCATTGGTTGTTTTGAAGAAAGTTCAACGGGTTTGTTCACACGTAATCCCATCCCAGAAACTTGAGAAAGTATTCTTTTCGGGATTTTTTTCACGATTGCTTTTTCTCCAAATTGCAGATCTGATAATCTTTTTTCCATACTCACACCTTCAGCACACGAATTTTTTGAGCCATGCCCCTTCCCAATGAGACAATATTCCTATCGACTTCTATGGTTACAGGGCCCATATTTGATATTACTCGAATGATGTTTCCCTCAGCAATGCCTCTCAGGGAAAGGTTTTGATGAAATGTTCTTCCCCCGTCAATTGCTATGATTTTTGCGGTTTCTCCGGTTTTAAGTTGAGGCAACATCATCAAAAAAACATATGCTTTTAGGATATTGTTAAAGGGATACCTAAAAAATTTAGCAAATGCTATAAAAAACCTAAAAATCTTAGCTTTTGAAACACTTAATATTAATTATTTACTTATTTTATCTCCGCTATTCTATCGTATACCATCTAATAAAGTCCAAATCATCAGTTCCATTCATCACATTCATCTGGAAAGTCACCAGTTTCAGAATAAATCTTAAAGTGTTTCAGCCATTCTGGACTACCTTTGGGACATTTGCTGATAAAATTTACAAATTTTTTGATTTGAACTACGGTTATTGGATCTAGGCCATGTTCCATCGTACAGGCATCGCTATCAGCAATTTTATCGGGGATTTGTAAAAATTTAAGGAGTTTATATAACGCATCGTGTCTACCTTTGACCGCTTCACCAATCTTAAAGCCTCTTTGAGTGAGTACTGCACCTTCATATTTTCGGTATTTTACGAACCCTTTATCATCCAATCTACGAAGCATTTCAGTTACACTGGAGGGTTTAACATTCAAATGATCCGCGATGTCGGTGGTTCTTGCATAACCTTTTCGTTTGATGATGACATAGATTGCTTCAAGGTAATCTTCGACTTTCTTGCTGTACATATAGCAATTGTAATATTGTTTAGGTTGTAAATAAGGGTTTCCTAAATAAATTAGGAAAGCCTAAAATAATTTAAAAATATTAAGAACCAAGAAACATAGTTTGAATTTTAAAAAGTAACCTAAAAAAAAGCCGACGGAGGGATTTAGGAGTTGGGGTAAAAAGCCCCATACGATCTCGTCAAGAGTGTTCGCAGGGGTCGGAGTTCTTATACAACAATAATTTGTTATATTTCACTCTTTTTTCTTTTCCACTATATTTCAGTCTCCTCTTCATTTTTTTTCTTATGAACAAAAATACCTAATTCTTTCAATTCCTCTGAGGTGTACTCATTTTTTTCTTTTTTCTTTTTTTTTTCTTTAGATTCCATGTACACACCCCCCATTAAAAAAAATGAAAATGGATTAGTACTCCTCCATTTCATTCATTCCACCAGGCATGGAAGCTGATGATCCCTTTCCTTTCGAAGCAATAACATCATCAATACGAAGAATCATAGTCGCTGCTTCCGAAGCTGATTGGATCTCCTGTATGCCCAATTGCAAGGGTTCGATGACTTCTTCTTTAAGCATATCATCTACTTTTCCTTTCATCACATTGATTCCCGCATGTTTTTTTCCATTCTTGTGTTGATTACGAAGTTCAAGCATTATGTCAATCGGATCAAGTCCCGCATTTGACGCAAGTATTTTTGGGATACCTTCTATGGCGTGAGAAAATGAGTCAATCGCCATTTGTTGACGTCCACCAATAGATGGTGCATATTGTCGTAATCCCATGGCTATCTCGGTAGCTGCTGCACCGCCACCAACCGTGATCTTACCGTCTTCAAGAGCAATCTTAACAACAGAAAGCGAATCATGAACGGCTCGATTCAATTCATCCACAACATGTTCTGTTCCTCCTCTCAAGAGAATAGAAACAGCTTTTGGATTCTTACAATCAGTAATGAAAGTAAAATGATCATCACCAAATTTTCTTTCTTCAACAAGACCCGCTTGTCCAAGATCTGCTTTTGAGAGTTCTTCAGTATAGGATATCAGTTTTGCACCAGTTGCTTTTGAGATTTTGACCATATCACTTTCTTTCACTCTGCGGACTGCATAGATTCCTTTTTTTGCAAAGAGATATTGGGCAAGATCATCAATTCCCTTTCCACAGATCAAAACATTTGCCCCAGTTTCACTGACTTTATCCACCATCTTTTGAATCATCCGTTCCTCTTCATCAAGAAACGCTTGGAATTGTGAGGGCTCCTGGATCTGTATTCTTGCGTCAACTTCTGTTTTTTTCACTTCAAATGCTTGATTAATCAGGGCAATCTTTGCATTTTTTATGTGTTTAGACATTCCTTCATGGACAGGTTCTTTGTCCAAAATGATGCCCTTGACAAGAGTTGTTGCATCAACGGTTGCACCTTGTTGTTTTTGAATGAGTATGTTATCAAGATCTACCACTGTTTTACCATTGATTTTTTCAGAAACACTTGTAACAGCATCCACAATAACTTTAGCTAATACTTCCTTTGATTGCATTGATCCTTTGCTGCTCATCGCTGTCATTGAAATCTGATGAAGTCGTTCTGAGTCATGCTCTTTAATGGGTAATGAAATATTTGTTAAGATTTCAATGGCTTTGTCTGCAGCAAGTTTATATCCTTCATTAATCACTGTTGGATGGATATGTTTTTCTAATAATGTTCTCGCATTTTTTAATAATTCACCGGTGAGAATAACCGCAGTGGTTGTACCATCTCCGCATTCTTGATCTTGAGATTTTGCAACTTCAATAATCATTTTTGCCGCAGGGTGTTCTACATCAATTTCCTTAAGAATAGTAGCCCCATCATTCGTGATAACGACATCGCCCAAGGAGTCAACAAGCATCTTATCCATACCTTTTGGCCCAAGCGTTGTTTTTGCGGCATCAGAGATGGCTATTGCAGCCATGATATTATTTTCACGTGCATCTTTTCCTTTTTCACGAGTTGTTCCTTCTCTTAGTATGATAATCGGTTGTTGTCCAGTCATCATTGTTTTTTTCCTCCAGAATATTTTCTTTTATTTAGTCTATTTGTTTGATCCTAGTTTGATAAAAGATACTGATTCAAGATAATGAATATTGAGGTTGTTTTTGATGGATTTAATTGTTAAAATAATTTTAAAACAAGGATTTCTATGTGAAATTCACTGTTTAATTTTGTATAATTCTACTCAAACCTAATCAAACAACATTATATGATTATTTTCAATCAAGATAATTTCAAATGAGAAGTAATGAATCAACTTTTATATTTGGAGAATTGATATGTTTTATTTTCTGAACATTTACCTGCAAATATCCTTATTAGTGAATTAAAAAAAAATCAGAGAGACTTATCATTATATTTGTTTTTAATCAGTGATACACTCTCTTTTGCGTTCATGCAAATATTATGTTTTATTTTTTTTGAGAGAAGGGTTCTATTTTTTGTCTTTTTTCTTTTTCTTTGGGGTAATCATTTGTTGTTTCACTTCCTGCATTGATTAGACAAAGTGTCTACTTGCATATAGAGAAAAACTAAAGAGTGTTAATAAAAATATGGAGAAAAAAACGTTGAAATAATGAAAAAAAAATGAGGTGAATCAAGTTTTTTTTGGATAAAAGCGTATAAAATAGTCTTTTTATCTTATGGAATTTCAATGGGCGATATGAATTCTTTATCTGCTTCAAGAACACTTACAATTTCTTCATCTTTTAAACCGAGTGGGATGAGTTGTGTCTGGATGATTTCCTTTAATTTTTGGTATGATTGTGCAACAATAAAAACTGCGAGCCGATGATCTCCTGAGATTTGGTAGATTCTTAATACATTTTTTACCTTTTTCATTTTCTCTGCAGTTTCATCTAGATTTATTGACGAATTAGGATTCATATAAATGATGGCAAAGAAATTCAGTCCAAGTGCAGTTTTATCGATGAGGGCGGTATAGCCTTGTATGATACCGATGCGTTCCATTGCCTTTATTCTATCTCGTATTGTTGTTTCTGATCGTTTTAGTTCTGCAGCCTCAGTAGGTTACATTTTTTAGGGACACCCCTATTAGTTTCCTAATAGGGATGCAAAATCAATGGATATGAGTATATGGAGGGTGTTATTTATAACTT
>CAYPUK010000028.1:0-8298 GCA_964414035.1 uncultured Thermoplasmatales archaeon
CCGTTCCACATTTTTTACATATCCAAGCCATTGGATACAGTACCATACCTGATGTTGTATAAGAAACTAATGGTGATTTAGTTCCAAAAAGATGAAAGAAAAAATTATTTCATTTTTGGTCTTGAAGTTAATTTAACTTCTTTTACGCCTTCTAATGATTGGATATCTGATTTGATAATTTGATTGATCTCTTCTTCAGATGAAGCCACTATTTTAGCTATCATATTAAAATTTTCAAATAGTGGATCTGCCATAGCAGTTTGTTCAACTACTGTTGTATCAATTTCTTCTATATTTTCATGGTTCTTTAATTTATGTTCAATGTCTCTTTCCAACACATCAATGGTGTTAATCAATAGATATTTATCTACGATACTATCAACCTCCGTTTTCTTTACTGTTTTATTATACGATTATTTATTTCTAATCTAAAGAGTTGAGTATTAGCTGAGAATATTTCTTGTATTAATTCAATGAGTTGCTGAATTAATTGGAATAAGACCTGTAATGCATTAATGAGATTTTGAATTAAATTGACAAGATTAATAAGATTTTGAACGACTTCGATTAATTTAAAAATTAATTGAATAATTGTTTTGATAAGTTGGATCAACCATTCAAGAAATCCATCGATCTCTGCATTCTGAATTAACCCATCTTTTTGATCAGACCAAACCTGTTTCTTTTCTTCTAACACGTTTATTTTATTCATCACTGGTTTGCTTTGCGCATAAGGTACGAGGGTAACAGTTAAAATAAATAAGAATGCTACGGCTATTGATAGCAAGGTCATATTTTTCTTTTTAATATTCAACCACCATTCTACCTATAATGTAGTATTATAGATAAATAACTCAAAAATAATTCAAAGTTACGTTAACAAAATGTTAAAAGTAATTTTTAAACCAATTTAGAAATAAGAGTTCAATTGCCAGTTTATTGATATAAGAAAAATAAGTAACCATTTTTAATTTGTTTTAAACTTGATATGGGGTTATCATTTTATATATTTTTTAATTCAACAATACTAATACTAAATGATTGGTGAAAAACTAAATGAAAATTACGATTAATCGAGAAGAATGCATTGAATGTGGTGCTTGTAGAGATAATTGTCCAGAGATCTTTATGATGGATGACGATGGTAAAGCAAGTATTGTTGAAAAGATAAGAACAAATGGGCCCTCTGTTGGAACAACAGAAGATGAATTAAGGACTTGTGCTCAAAAAGCTGCAGAGAGCTGCCCAGTTAACATTATTGATGTAACTTAAATTTTTATAGATAATTTATAATAATACGGCGCACCTTTTTTTATTATTCTCCGAGGATTAATCCTGCATTGTTCTGCAATATTCCATTTGATGGATATTGATCATTTATTTGCGGCTGCATCGATTTGAATCTTCTTAGGCTTTGTGCAGATCTTAACAGATACCGAGCATAATAAAATGCTTCTTCTGCAGAAACCTGTCCATCCTTAAAAATTATGGTTGGAACTCTTCCAGTTTGTAGGAAACCAGATTTAAATCCATCTGCATTTTTTGTTTTTAATCCTTCAAACCAAAGATTACTGAATAATGGACCAACATCAAGAATAGCTATACCAGTTCTAAATTTACTCGTTGAAGAAATAATTACTCTTCCTTCTTTTGGAACTTGGGACCGAAGTGATGGTAAGGTAGGAAGATTGAAAATGGTTTTATCAGCAAAATCTCCAGCATAACAAACATCAGCAATAACACATTTTTTTTAGATTTTAATGATTGAAGAATAGATCCCAGCTCATCATCGTATAATATGTTATCCCATAAAAAAAACTGCATTTCTCTCTCCAACTTTTTCCCCAGTTGATTGTTGTTCAAAATCGCCTGATCCATGATTAAAAATCCAGATAAACACTTCACTATCTTCATATCTATTAGCTTCCTTAATACATTGTGTTAACGTATCTCAAACATGCTTTTTAGTTGCAGTACCATAGGATATGTTATACTCCCTTTGGATTTTTGAAACTTTTTTAAAAGGCTTGCCTAATCCCTTTTGAAATCGTAACCATCCATCATCAAAAAACACATGAACATTTGAGGTGGAATACTGTAGTTTTTCTACAAAGAAAGTACTCATGTTTTGTGATAGATATAAACCACCATTCCCTAGTTTGCTAGTATTGTTTTCTGGAAAATTAGCCGCAGTAATAAACACTGCCCATTTATGAGATGAATAATTTACTTCATTTGGATTAACAAGTATGATACTTACCGTTTTTATTGAAGAATACGTTGTACCATCCCAAGCGCGGACCTTTATTGTATGAATCCTGTTTTCAAATGGGTTTGTATTCCAAGAGTAATTCCAAAAGGTTGTTCCCTGAACTTTTTTCCATTTCGTGCCTTCTTCTATCTTGATTTCTACAAATTCAACCTGATTTTTTACATTAGGATCTCACACCTGTCCAGAAATGTTCACAATTCCTGAAACTCTTTGTTCTGATTGAGGAGAATGAATACTAATTTCTAAAGCGGTATTCAAAGGTACTTTATTTTACTTTAAACAGCCTTACAACGATAACAAGAGGATAATGCTTATCGCGAAAATGATTTTTCCTATATTGATCATATGTCTACCATACATAGTATGAACTCGGTGAAATTAGATTTTTTTTATGCGAATACATATCGTTTATCCCATTCGTTTATAAATTGGTGCAACCACCATGATGAATTATACTTTTTAACTTTGTTTTTTAACTCTTGAAAACGATTTTTTCTTTCTTCTGAAGGCATCGTAATCGCTGTTTTTAATGCTTCAGCTGTTGAAGGAATATCATATGGATTAACAATGATAGCTTCATTTAGTTGCTCTGAAGCCCCTGCAAATTCACTTAAAATGATTGCTCCTTCTTTTTGTCTAGCCGCAATATATTCCTTTGCGATGAGATTCATTCCATCACGTAATGGGGTTAATAATGCAACGTCAGAGACCTTGTAATATGCTAATAACATTGTTTGAGGTAATCTTTTAAAAAAATATTTTACTGGGGTCCAATTTGCTGTTCTAAATTTAGCATTAATTCTTCCTACTGTTTCATCAATATTTTTTTTCATGTTAAAATATTCATCAATTTCATATCGACTTGGAGTAGCAATCTGGATTAAAACTACTTTTTCATGAAATTCTTGGTAAGTTTCTAAAAAATATTCAAATGCTTTCAACCGATTAAGAATTCCTTTCGTATAATCTAACCGATCAATTCCTAAAATAATAGAATCAACATCATTTGCTTCCTTTAATCGTTTCGCTTCTTCTACAGCCTTATTCTTATCGTCTTTCCCAGCAAATGACGTATAATCAATTCCTAATGGTAAAGAAACTATTTTTGTTTCTTGTGAATTACAATGAACGAAATCATTTCTCAAGATTGCATCAGGCTTTCGTTTACAACATCGTAAAAAATTTTGTTTATATGAATCAGTATGAAATCCTAAGATATCCGCATGTAAAAGCCCTGTTAAAATCTCATTTCGCTGAGGAAGTGATCCAAAAATTTCCCAAGGCGGCCAAGGAATATGCCAAAAATAAGCAATCTTTGCATTTTGAACTTTTTTCTTTACAAAATAAGGTATTAAAGCTAAATGATAATCATGAATCCAAACAAATGTATCTTCATCAATTTCACTTAAAATAGCATCAGCGAATCGTTGATTGATCTTTTGATACGTATTCCATAATTTTTCATTGGTTTTCATCTTTTCAATGAAAACATGAAATAACGGCCATAACACACTATTTGCATAACCCTTGTAAAATAATGATTCTTCCTCGTCTGATAAATGAATCCTTTTCAAGATATATCTTTCTGTGATTGGTGGAACTGTTACTTTTTGATTCTGATTTGTTACATCAAAATCAGCTGAACCACTTCCCCAAGCAATCCAGGTCCCCCCATTTTCTTGCATTAATGGATCTAATGCAGTTACCAATCCACCAAATGCTTTCTTTACTTTGATTTTATCATTATTGGTATATTCATGGATGTAAGGTTCCCTATTTGAAACCAGAATGATTTTCTCTAGATGATTTAGTTGTTCTACCATTGTGTCTTGTTCCTCAGAAAATTTGAACATAGGAGAAGTTTCATTGAAATCTACTCGGGTCATTTAATTTATTGATAGCTTTGAATCGACTTGGTTAACATCGTTATTTAAAATTGGAAGGAATTAAACAACTGTTTTTTTATTCCAAACCTATGTTCTGAAAAATTAATGCATTGTTTTAATTTCCCAGAAAACAACAGAATTCTTTTATACCGTGGATCATCCCAATTCACGTAAATATTGTACTTATCTTTCTTTTCCTTTAATATGGAAATATTTCCGGTTCTAGACCCTTCCTTATATTTGGATAAAATAGATTGTATTTGTCCCATATTTTTGATTCACTCTCCCATTTTTATAATTTCGTAGATTCATGATTCATATAAAAATTCAAAAATCGTTTTTTTAATTGTCGTATCCTTTTTTTCTTATGTTCTTGAAATGATGTTATCCTATCATTCCTCCATCCTTATCAAATTCATCTATTGTTTTTGAAAAGATGAGGATATAGACTTATAAAAAAGTGATTCAAAAACAATTAAACATTAAATCAAAAATAAATGAGAAAAAAAGATAGTTGAAGTATTATTTTTTAAAGTGCAGCGGTCCATCCACCATCGATAACCAACGCATGTCCAGTCATATAATCAGATGCATTCGATGCTAAATAAATGATAGTGCCCATAAGTTCATCAGAACTAGCATATCTACCGAGAGGAACTTTTGTTTTAATCATTTCCTTAAATTCATCATCTTTTAGGTAATCTGCGGTCATGTCTGTTGCAAACACACCAGGACAGATTGCATTGATTTGAATATTGTGTTTTCCCCATTCAGCAGCAAGTGTTTTAGTGATTGAAATCACTCCTGCTTTACTTGCACTATATGCTACAGAAGAAGCATATCCGGATAATCCAGCTATACTTGAAACATTTATTATTTTTCCAAATTGTTGTTTAATCATCTGTTTGCCTACAGCTTGAGCACAGAGAAATACACCATTAAGATTCACATCAATTACTTTTTTCCAATCTTTCTCTGAAAAATCTTCTGCATTTGCTGATTTAAGGATTCCTGCATTATTTACAAAAATATCAATCGAACCAAACTGATCAACAGTCTTTTTAATCATTTGTTCTACTTCTGATTTATTAGAAACATCTACCTGCAAATCAAATGATTGATCATCATATTCTTTAATTTCCATCAGTGTATCTTTTGTATCTATCACATCAGTGATTACCACATGTGCTCCATGCCTGGCTAATCCGACTGCCATGGATTTTCCTAATCCTCGTGCTGCACCTGTTATAATTGCAACTTTTCCATCTAAATTGAAAATTTCCTTATTCATTTTCATCAGATTCCTTGGAATTATTTGAGATCTAAATGTTTGGATGATTGCCAAAGACCATGAATATTACAATAAGCCATCGCAAGAATCGACCCTGTTTTACCAGTTTTAAACTTGGTTGTTACATTATGATGCGTATAAATAGTACAGGTATCAGCTCCATCCGTACTTGCACCATGTGCATTAAATTCATAGCGACCTATGTGATACGGAAATTTTTCATTTTCTGGAAGGAAATAAAGTTCAATCCATTTGATGTGATGCTCAGTCGTATTTGGATGTGAGATTTCCTTTCCAAGACCAACGTTTACCTCGAATAATTCATCTTTTGAAACTTCGTTGGGACAATCAATCACGGGGACATGTTTTTCTTCTTTCCAATCTGCTTCTTGTAATAGATTATCTAATTTTTTTTCTATTTTTGTTTCCATTTTAATCACGTTCTCATCCATTATTTATTTGATTTAACGATATATTTCTCATCGTTTTTTTCTTAATATATTGTAAAATGATAAAAAAACCATTATTTAGAAATAACTTAAAAACAAATTTAAATTAGATAATATTTACGTTCAATATAAAGATAATTTAACTATTATGACGATTTTCTATTGATAAAGAATCACTACTCAACATAATAAAAATCCAATTTAAAATGAGAGAGTATCTTACTAATTGTAGAAATCTCTAATTTTTATTGAATCGTAATAACTTTGTGTTCATTGTCACAATTATCGTACTTACTGACATCAATGTATCTCCAACTGCAAGAGAAATAAGAATTCCTGCCACCAAAGGAATTGCAATCACATTATAACCTGTCGTCCAAAATAGATTTTGAATTATTTTTTCATGAATAGATTTACCAAAAGAAATGACATTAGTTGGATCTAATGGATCATTATTTACTAAAATAATATCGGCGGTTTCACCAGCAATATCTGTTTCAGATCCAAGTGCAATACCAACATCAGCCTGGGCAAGAGCCGGTGCATCATTAACTCCATCTCCAGTCATAGCAACAAAATAATCATTGGATTGGAATTCTTTGACCTTATCTTGCTTTTTATCAGGAAGAATTTCTGCTATATATCCATCTAAATGTAATTCATCAAAACTTTTTTTTTGCACTCTGTTCATTATATCCAGTTAACATTCAAACGCTGACATTATCTTTTTTCGTCCTTGTTTTTTCAATTTTTCTTTATTCGGTCTACTTTAGTTTCTTTAATATTTCATCAACAAAAGCAGGTAAATCATCTGGGCTTCTACTACTGACTAAGTTATCATCGACTACGACTTCCTGATTAATATAGGTGGCTCCTGCGTTCTTAATGTCTTTCTTAATTGACTTCCAACCTGTTACTTTCCTGCCGTTAAGCACATCAGCTGAAATTAAGAGTTGAGGACCATGACATATAGAAAAAACTGGTTTTTCTTTTTTAAAAAACTCGGAAACAAAATCCAAAACCGCATCATGAATTCTAAGTTTATCTGGAGAATAACCACCGGGGATATATAGTGCATCGAAATCATCAATTAAAACCTTATCAATTGATTTATCAATTTTTTACCATTAACAATAGTTCCCTCTTTTAAACCCACATGAACGATAAAATGTCCAGTTTTATCAAATGCGGTAGTTGGAACGGTATACTCCTCATCATCAAACATATCGGTGATAAGAATAGCAATTGTTGACATGATTTCACTTTATTTCCCAGTTAATTCCTTTATTTCTTCCTTGCCACCAATCATTTCTTCAACTTGCTCCTCATCCATCCTCAATAGCAACGTTTGAAATTCACCAACATGTTCCTTTTCTTCTTTAGCCACATCTAACATTACTTTTTGTATATCCTCACTTTTTGCTAACGATGCCATTTGCTCATACAAATTAAAAGCATCGTATTCTGCGATAAGACCTGCTCGTAGTATCTGTTTATCTCGATTACTTGCATCAATATGTTCTAATAAAATTGGTATTTTTGATAACATCTTTGATCTCCTCTTATTGTTTAATCATCTTACTTTTCAATTGTAAATTAAACACAATACCTATTTTTTAGGAAGTATCATCTTACAATCATCACTGATGACTCAGAATGATGTAAAACCTTTTCAGAAACACTACCAATCAATACTCGTTCAAAAGTTGAATGCCCTTTACTTCCCAAAATAATTAAATCATCCTTATTAGCAAAATTAATTATTTCCTGATAGGGAATACCTTCAGGCAGTTCCGTATGAATTGAAACTTGTTCATTAGCACATAAATTTTTATAATCTTGTAAAAGATCTTTTCCATTCTCACGTATTTCATCCGTAATTTTTGGCATGTATGGTTGTTGGCCTGGTGGAAATGATGTAGCTGGAATCTCAATGACATGAATAAAAACAATTTTTTTATTTGCATTCTTAGCAAGAAAACAACCGATATTAGCTGCTTTTTTAGAAAGTTCGGATCCATCAACTGGAACAATGACTCGTTCAAAGGATTCATTAATCTTATCATTTTCACTCATTTTTATTACCAGAGTGAAATTAGGTTAAAAGACTTATTTAGAAATAACTTAAATTCAAATGAAAAATAAATTCAATATAGTTTCATAATCAAATTCAATAACATCATTTTCCCAAAATATTTTCTTCTTTTTCGTTAGTAAATTTCATGTTAAAAAAAGGGGAGACAGCATAGTGAGGAAGATCCTTCTTATTGAGGGAGTAGAAAAATTTAGGGAGGCAAATAATAAAAAAATAGTATTTGTTTAGCTAATCTGTTAATTCTGCTTTGATAAAATAGAAAAATCCTTCTGCTATGAGTCCCTTACATCTCAATTGGATGGATG
>CAYPUK010000029.1:0-18378 GCA_964414035.1 uncultured Thermoplasmatales archaeon
CTTTAAACCCTTCCCTTTAAGTGGGGAGATACCACTTTCTTTTTTTATCCCATCCTTTCCTCCCTCAAAATAACCGGTATCCCCCACTTAGCCTCCCTCTACCACTTTTTTATGAAATTTTCCTTCGAAAGGTAAAAATCAAAAGCGTTACTCCAAATGAACAAAGATAAGCAACAATCGTACCCACTATGATCCCATACGCGGGATAAAGAAAGTGAACCAATGTAGCGTAGGTAACCACACTAGATAATCCAAGCAACATGGATTTGGCCATTCCTGCTGCAAAATCCGGCCCATGTGCTCTTACCGTAATAATCATCGTTGAGGATAGAATCGCTGGAAAAACAGAAAAAATTCCACTGATAATAGATCCAACACTAGAAAGGGACACAGCAAGAGCAATAAAAATACCTGCAAGAATACCTCTAAACGCTATTTTTTTTGCCGTATAATGCACTTTTACCATTCCAGAAGATGGTCGATTCTTCCAAAACTCTAATACAAAAAACGCTCCAACTACAGCAATAAGATAAATCAAAATAGATACTAGAATTGAATCCATGTTAAAAATGACTAGTAATGATGAAAGAAATCCCCACACAGCAAATGTGGTTAAAAATGCAATGGGAACAGACCGATGAACAAGTAAGGCAAACACAAGTAAAAAAACAACATTAATACCAAGTTCTGCAGGAACCACCGCTGCAGCATCAGAAGCAAATTGATTTCCTTTATTAACCGCTATAAAAAGAAGAGCGATAACTAACGTGGATGGGAGTGTACCAAAAATTCCGCCGACTTTTGTACCAAATTTCTCAGCGATAACGGTTACAAGCACAACCACTAACGCAGATAAAATAAAAGGAATAATAACTTGAAATAAGAGCGATTCCATATGCAAATCAGCATTCAATACACCTTTAAAACCGTTTGGTGAAAATAGTCAAAAAGTCCATAAAAACAAGTCGAAAATATTAAAAGTAAGGGAGTAAGTAACAAGGGTCTACATAACTAGTATAAGAGGTAAAAACATGGGAACAAGAGGTCGTGAACTATTAGGAGATAAAGCCGATCATATTTTAGAATTATTAAACAAAGCATTAGCCGATGAATGGCTTGCATACTATCAATACTGGGTAGGAGCAAAAGTCGTTGTTGGCCCTATGAAAGGGGAAGTAGAAGGTGAACTCATCGAACATGCTAACGATGAACTCAGACATGCGGATATGCTTGTCGAACGAATCCTTCAACTTGGTGGAACACCAATCATAGATCCAAAAGAATGGCACAAAAAAACAAATTGTGGGTATGATGCACCAGCTGATTCAAACGTGTACAAAATCCTTGATCAAAACATCAAAGGAGAACAATGTGCAATTGATGTATATAGTAAATTGTTAAAGGAAACTGTGCAAATCGATCCAGTTACCTATCAAATCGCAGTGGAAATCCTTCGAGATGAAGAAGAACATGAAGAAGACCTTGAAGGAATCGTTGAAGATTTAGAGAATTTGAATCGATAAAAAAACAAATTATTCTTTTTTCTTTCTTTTTTCTGTTTCTCTATCAATTTTTTTTTGCGCAATGGCATTTGTTGAGTAAAAATACACGTAGACAATGCCTAGTTCTAAACCAAAAATCAATAGGAAATATCCAAAAGTAAAACCTATAGTTAACAATCCCTCACTGGTCACTGGTGAAACATCAAACATAATGATAAGTGACCCGAGAAAGGGGATGAACATACCAATGATGACGATTAGTAGGATTTGAATAAGATCTGTATTTTTACCCATGGGAACTGGTGAAGATTAATCTTTATTTTAAAGGTATTGGTTCAACAAAAAAATATCAAAAATAAATATTAACAATTGATAAATCTTTTATAGATGACCACTATTAAAAAGTGTTAAAAAATCACACGGATTTATGTAATTATCTGTGAAACTGTTGATCGATATGGCCCAACTTATTTGTGCAAAATGTATGACAGTCCATGATACAAGCAAGGATGAAAGCTGTCCAACTTGTCATGCATCAAAAGAATATTTGTACAATTTCAAAAACAGTGATACATTTCTTAAAAAAGAAGTCCCACGCATTATTCAACAACGAAAAAATCTTGGCATAGAAGGATTAGTACAAGGCCTTGATTCAGTAATCATCAACACAGAACCACATTTACAAGTTGCTGCAGCAACAAATCTTATTCGATCAACTGGACTTGCACTCAGAGAAGCATTTGAAGATGACCAATTTAAAACAATAGTTCTTACACATCCAGATTCAGCAACATTTCTGATTCGGTCCCGAAAACAAGGCCTACGCCATGAAAACAATCCATTTTTCGAATTCAACACCCATCCAAAATCCCAACATCTTCCAAACACAAGACTTGAAACATTTGTGTTTACTACCTCAGATATCAAAAAATATGTTGATATTCAAAAAAACCGAGGGGTCAACTTTCTTACAGATGACATCATCCAAGGTAAAAATTATTCCTTTATCCAAACCATTCCTTCACAATACACTGGAAACTCCATTGCATTAATCCAATGGCATACAGATAACAAATCATATCAATCAAAACAATCCGATAAATTGAATATCACCTTAGAAAAACCAAAAAAATCATATTTACAGAATATTAAACAACTTGATCATACTGCAACCCGAGTTAGAGCTACAGACAGAGATGCAGCAATCATTGAATTCATGCAACTAACAAATTATCATTTCGATTTTGCAATTTATGTAAAACTGTTTAATTCAATTACTAACGTTGCACGCCTCTCATCTAAAGATTTTGCCATGGTATTTACTTCAGGTGTTGTCCCTTATAAAAACGATGAAGAATCCGGCCCAACAGAAAAATTCATTCATAACTATGGAACACGAGTACATCACATGGCATTTCAAACAGAAAACATCGAAGAAACATTTAGTCAATTAAAACAAAACCAAATGGAATTTCTCATTGGATTGGTCGGATCAGAAAACGATGGATTAAAACAAACCTTTACAAAACCATCCCCTTCAACTCTCCTTGTTAATGAATACATTCATCGCTATGGAGACTTTGATGGATTTTTCACTAAAAGTAATGTCACCCGGCTTACTGAAGCAACCAATCAGCAATAAAAAAAATCTAAGAAAGAATAGGGAAATCGATATGGCATGGATAAAAACAATTGATGAAGCAGAAGCAAATGAAGATCTCAAACAAGTCTATTCTGAGTTAAAAGAAAAACGAGGGAAAGTTGCAAATATTCTCAAAATCCAAAGTTTACTTCCTAAAACAATGAATGATCATATGCAACTATACACAGATATTATGTTCAATAAATCCTCAATTTCAAGAGAGGAAAAAGAACTCATCGCAGTTGTTGTCTCCACCATAAATAATTGTTCCTATTGTAAAAATCATCATGCTGAAGCACTCAACTATTATTGGAAGGACAAAGAGAAAATTAGCGAATTAATGAACTCCTTAGATTATGATCAATTTTCTCGAAAAACACAATCAATACTTTCGTATGCAGAAAAACTAACAAAAAATCCAGATAAAGTAAGAGAATCAGATATCAAAAATCTTAAAGAAAACAGATTAACAGATAAAGAGATCTTAGAGATTGCATTAATTATCGCCTATTTTAATTTTGTAAATCGAATGGCACTAGGATTACATGTAGAGTTTACCAAAGAAGAGATGAGCGGATACAAGTATTAAAAAAAAAGGATATGGAGGAAAAAATATGGAAGAATGTTGTGTATGTGGCGCAAAAGAAGAAAAAGAAAACATGAAAAAAGTAGAAATTAAAGGAAAACCAAAATATGTATGTGAAGGATGTTTAACTGCTATTAAGGGATTGGCATAATAATCGAATAACAGATTCATTCTTTTCTTTCTAAGATCTTACGAGTTTCCTTTTTATATGATTCAACATTTGGTTGATCGAACGGATTGATCTTTAGTAATCCACCAAGAATCATGGTTTCCATCATTTTAAACTGCAAAAACTGTCCAATACTTTCTTCTGATTTATCCGGTAATACGATTTCCATAAATGGTCGATTTCCTTTGACAAACGCAGTTTTAACACCCTGGTAAATAGCTGTCATAATATCTTGCATTGGCCTTTCTTGAATTCCATTTACCAATCGATCATACCATTCATAATTAGGAAGGACTACTGCATGTTTATTGTTTTTTACTTGTACAAACGTGGTAACCTTATCAAACGGACCACCAAGATATAATTGAGCAACGGAATGAAGATCAGTTGAACCGATAGAATAGGTTGGAGTGATACCAGTAAACACTTGATTATTCGAGAGATCATGTTCTTTTCCAACACTTTCAGCAAGAAGTTGCCGATACCATTTTCCAATGGATTCTAAATCATCACTGAACAAGAATAAATCATGAATGTTTTTATTCTCTTTAAAATGAAGATATGAACAAATGGCAGCAACTGCCGCAGGATTCTCTTTCACATCCTCTTGTAAGCACCTCGATCTCATTTTCTTTGCACCATTAAGCAATTGAGAAACATCCACACCAATCATTGAAAGCGGAAACAAGCCAACTGGAGAAAACACAGAATATCGCCCGCCTACTTTTTTCGGAATCTGTAATACTGCATACTGTTTTTCTTGTGCAAGATGCCATAATTTAGAATCATAATCCGTTGTTACGACCACTGATTCTTTAGGATTACTACTATATTTTTCCAATACATGAAGAAGTACTTCAAAATTGGCGATGGTTTCAGTGGTACTCCCACTTTTACTCACTACATTCAAAATAATGTTTTCATCGTTTTTCAAAACAGGTTCAATAATTTCTACGATATCATGAATAAGATCAGAGTCAACAGTATCCGCAAACAACATCTTTCGATCATTAGTTTTCAGATTATGTTTTTTGCCTAAAATAGCGTCGAAAACTGCTAATGTTCCAAGATTACTCCCACCGATACCAACTACTACAACATATCGAGGATTTAACTTGTTTTTTTCTTTAACTAAATTTAATACACATTGCAACGCATCTGAGTCTACGGGAAGATTCACTGATGCCCGATCATCCTCATACTGTTTCTCAGTAGCCAGTTTTATCTTCTTAATTTCCTCAAGGAGTTGGGCAGAACATTGCTTTCTTTGTTCTTCAGAAATCAAACTATGATCGAAATGAAATTCAAGTTGCTTCATCCTTTTTTTCTCACCTCTTCTTTTGATTATTATTTTGATTATTTAAAATAACTGATGCATGAGATGCAGCAAAACAAGCACCCTGCAAACTTAAATAATAATTCGAAACTAGACATAATGGTACTTTTTTTAGAAATTCTGATTGCATGAAATTTTGATTAAATTCGGTGTCAAACTCTTTTGACAAAAAAATCTCCTTATTTTTAACAGCAATCCCGCCAGCGATAAACACACCCCCATAAGATAAGGTATCAAGCGCAAGATTCTTTGCACAGCGAGCGAAAAACCGACGGAACAAACGAAACGTTTCCTTACAATATTCATCTTTCACGCGATATTTACTAATCAGTGCCGGTTTATCCTCTGCGTGATCAATCAATTCAGCATATTTGGAATTACCAAACATCTTTTTTGACCTGAGATACGAGTAGATATGAACTAGTCCACTGCCTGAAAGCACATCTTCGTAAGTAACAGGATAGCAAGGATGTTTTTTTTGCCTAATTGATTCTATTAACTCTAACTCAAACGCGTTATAGACTGGGATATCAACGTGCCCACCTTCACTTTCAAACGCATGATACAACTCATTTTTTGAATCGTATCGTAACACGGTTTTCCCTAGGCCAGTACCTGGACCAAGTAACACCCTTGGTTTTTTCAAATAATCTTCATTTGTTTTCCTAATTGGTATAATCTCTGTTTCATCAGTTAAATCAACCGTGTTTAAACTATATCCTAGAACTTGGAAATCATTAAGGATGAATAGCGAGGTTAATGACACGTTTTTAAGGATTTTTTTCGTATCAATATTCCAAGGAATATTTGTCAAGTCAACAAATGAATGATCCTCTGAAACAATACCTGCTGCCCCAATACAACCCACCAAAAGTTCAATGCCATACTCATCTTTGGCAAATGACAATGTTTGTTGAAGTGCTGGAAGAAATGAAGAAAGATTTTTTGTTTCAAAATTAAGTGAGAACAATAACTCAACATTGTTATGAATGATGCCACCAACAGCAATATTTGTAGTGGTACCACCAACATCTGCACCTAAAACAAACTCGTCATATTGATCAATATCAATCTCTTTTTGAAAAAACTGAGTCGTATATGGTAAACCAGGTTCATTCATCATTTCACATCAATTCTTATTCTTCTATTTCTACGCCTTTCCAAAAAGCAACATAATCCTTGATTTTTTTCGCAGCAGATTTTGGATTCGGATAAAACCACGCTGCAGCCTTATTCACTTCATCATTTACGACAACATCATAATAACTTGCTTTTCCTTTCCATGGACACGTTGAATGGGTATCACTATCCCTAAGGTATTCTTTATTTACATCCTCAGGAGGAAAATAATAATTTTGTTCAACAATTTCACAATTATTGCTTTCGGCAATAACTGTGTCTTTCCACATTGCTTTCACCAATTCTTCTCACCAACTAAACGTAACACACCCTGGATTATAAGTCTTATTTATATCGGAATATTAAAATGCGATAAAGGAATTGTCAATCGTTAACACATTGTGGGGAGAAAAAATGATAGATAAAAAAGTAATTAGTATCACAGTCTTGTTGCTAATCACTTCTGTAACAGTAGGTTGTTTTGATAGCGCAGAAACCATTGTAGTCGGTGGAAAACCATTCAATGAACAATACATCCTTGGTCAAATGATCTCAATTCTTTTAGAAGATGCAGGATATAATACTGAAGTAAAATCAAGTATGAACGATGCAACGCTTTTTGAAGGAATTAAAAAAGGACAAGTTGACGTTTATGTTGAATACACTGGAACTGCCTATTCACAATTACTTGATTATGATCCATTAGACACTTGGGATCCGGATGTTGTTTACGACCAAGTAGTAGATGGTTTAGAAGAAAATGGTATTACTGTTTTATTCAAAATTGGTTTCAGAGATGATTATGCAATCGCTGTTAAGGAAAACTGGGCTGAACAAAATAACGTAGAAACCATTAGTGAATTGCAACCATTTGCCTCATCTCTTGTACTTGGAAGTGATCTTGTTTTTCATGAACGAGAAGATGGTTTATTGAATCTTCAATATAAATACAATATTAGTTTTGAAGAGGTGAAACCAATGCAACCAACCCTTATGTATCAAGCAATTGATACTGGAGAAGTCGACGTGATCCCACCATATACCACAGATACTCGAGTCGACCGATATAATCTTACTATTTTAACTGATGATAAAAAAGCATTACCCCCTTATGAAACCATGCTTTTAATTGCTGATGAACACGCAAATGATGAAACCCTTACATCTGCTCTTTCTGTTTTAGAAAATCAAATAGATACGGATACGATGAGAGCATTAAACGCTGAATTTGATATTGAACAACGAGATGCCTATGATATTGCTTATGAATACCTGACAGATCAGGGACTCATCAGTTAAAAAAAGAATATTTTGTAGAAAAATTGCAATAAAGAGAGTACATCTAAAATCGTGAAAATAGCATGCCATCCAAGGCTCCCTTTCAAAAAATCGATAAAATTCAATTATCAAACATTTCTAAAAAATACAAGGATCAATATGCGGTAAAAAATCTTGATTTAGAAATCATTGGTGGAGAACTACTCATCCTAATTGGATCCAGTGGATCTGGGAAAACAACGACACTTAAAATGATTAACCGATTAATAGAACCAACCACTGGAACAATTACCATAAATAATCAAGATATCACCAATTTTGACACCGTTAGCCTACGAAGACACATCGGTTATGTCATTCAAGACATTGGTCTTTTTCCACATTATACTGTTGCTGAAAACATTAGCATTATTCCAAAACTTGAAGGATGGAGTAAAAGCAAGATTTCGAAACGAGTCAATACCTTGCTAAACTTTGTTGATTTACCCGCAGAAACATTTGCAAAACGATATCCTGCAGCATTAAGTGGAGGTCAGCAACAACGCATTGGTCTTGCAAGAGCACTGGCAATGGATCCATATCTTTTACTGATGGATGAGCCATTTGGAGCATTAGATCCTATCTTACGCAAGCAATTACAACAAGAATTCCTTCGAATCAAAAAAGAATTACATCGAACTATTATTTTTGTGACTCATGACATCGATGAAGCATTTACCTTAGGCGATCGTATTGGCATTATGCAAGATGCTGAATTATTACAGGTGGGAACACCGGAAGAATTATTGTTTCATCCAGCTCATCCACTCGTCGCTGAAATTGTTGATGCGGATTCTAAATTCAAACACATCGATCAACTTCAAGTTAAAGACATGATGATCCCAGTAACAAAAAATCATTTGATTTCACCTGAAAAAACAGTCAGTGAAGCACTTCAATTTATGCAAGAACAAAACAATGAACTACTGATTTTACAACAAGATCAAACTAATGGAATTATCAGTTTTTCACAACTTGTAAATGCTCAAAAAGAAGAAAAAATATCCGAAGTTATTCAACAGCCGTTAACCTTTGAAGCAACTGATTCATTATGTTCAGCGATTCAAACCATGAAAAAACAGTCCACCTATGTTGCAGTAGTAATACAACATGATAAACCTGTGGGAGTACTACAAGCAAATAAAATGTTATTTCAACTTGTGTAAAAAAAGGATTAATTTCACATGCTAGAGTCAATTATTTCCGTTTGGGAAAGTCAACAATTAACCATTCGAACCTTTCAACATCTTACTGTGTTTGGCACAGCTCTTCTTCTTTCAATTGTTCTTGGCATCAGTCTAGGAATCATTGTTTTTTATCATAAGAAAACTGCTAACATCCTTTTTAACATCCTTAACATCGTAGAAACCATTCCAACGATTGCATTACTCATCGTGTTACTTCCCTTATTTGGTCTTGGCTCAACACCAACTATCGTTGCTTGCATCCTTTATTCACTTCTTCCAATCGCAAGAAACACCTACACTGGTCTTTCATCAGTAGATAAAAAATATATTGAAATCGCAAAAGGGATTGGTATGTCCAAAAAAGATGAACTCAGAAACGTTCGTCTTCCTCTTGCTTTCCCACTAATGATAGGTGGCATACGAATCGCTGTGGTTTTCATCATGGGAATTGTAACTCTTGGAGGATTAATCGCAGCAGGGGGGCTTGGTGCTGCCATTCAAAGCGGATTAAGCCTTTACAAATTCGATGTTATCCTTGTGGCAGGTATTTGGGTTGGAATGCTCTCTGTTATTTTTGATGGAATCGCGGGTGGCATCGAATTGTATTTGAAACGGAGGATGAGTGCATAATGGATCCAGGATTCCTCCGTCTCTTCTCTTTATTACTTGATCCATTGGATGATCACTTACTCTTACTTATTGGATCACTTGTCCTCAGTATTCTTGCATCAATTCCTTTAGCATTACTTTCTCTTTACAATAAAAAAATCGCTGTTGTGATTATTACCTTTGCAAATTTCGTTCAAGCAATACCAAGTTTTGCCATTGTTGCCTTAGTTGTTCCCCTGCTTGGCATAGGGTTTACCCCAGCAATTATGGCTATTTTTTTACGATCACTTCTTCCCATCATCAAAAACACCTATATTGGTTTAAAAGAAGTAAATCCATCACTTGTTGAATTCGCAGAAGGAATCGGGTTAACCAGATGGCAGATTCTTCGTTATATCCGCTTACCCAATGCGTATCCATCAATTTTTGCTGGCGTAAAATTTGCTGCAATTCTTGCAAATAGTATTGCAATATTAACTGCCATCATTGGCAGTGGAGGATACGGTGAGATTGTGTTTTCAGGGCTTTCACAATATAATATGAACCGATTATTACTCGGTGTAATCCCAGTTATACTTATTGCGATTTTCATCGAATTCTTCTTTTCATATCTTGAAAAAAAGGTAACACCAATACCGTTGAGAAAACAAGAAAATATTCAAGAGCTATAACGAATGGGCAGCTAACACGTTTTGTCCTGCTGAAATACCGCCATCACCATTTGGAATACGATTATGAACCAATAATTGTAACTTTTCCTTTTTAACTAAATTATAAATCATTTCTACTATTGGAATATTATAAGAAACACCACCAGTAACACCAATGGATGATATCATTTTGTTGTGAGCATAATTAATCGCTTCTGTTGTTAATGCTGAAACAAGTGCATAAACAAAAGAAAACGCTAAATCAGCACGGTGTTTTTCTGACAATGAATCTGGTAACTTTTCTCGTATTTCATGTAACTGTCTAAATAAATCAACCGTTTGCACGATTCCTTGCTTAACAACAGGTTGAAAAGCAAAACGATTCGATCCCTTGGAAAGATACCATTCAAGTTTCATCGCTGGTTCTCCATCATAAGTCCGTTTGCAACAAATACCAAGATAACAAGAAAGGGCATCTAGCACCCTGCCAAAACTAGTTGATTGTGGACTATGTGGAATCATTTTCCGAAGAATCTCTGCTTGATTTCCTGAAAAAAATAAATCCTGATTAAACTGTTGAAACACTGCAAACAATACCCTTCTGGGATCCACCGCTGCTTTATCCCCTCCAAGTAACGGTATTGGTTGAAAATGACTAACTCGAGCATAATCAGTAAACGATGTATCAATTACTTCTGAACCCCACAATAACTCATCCTCTCCATATCCAAGACCATCTAAGGATAATACTACTGCTTCAGATTTTTGTGTATCTAAAAGTAAACTTGCTGCATGCGCCCAGTGATGTTGAAAAGAAAACAAAGGAGCATCAAACTTTTCACTAAATTGTTTTGCAATCAGTTTTGTTTCATAACTTGGATGAATATCCATAGCAACTGCATCAACTTGTTTTTCTTCCATAGTTAACTTCATCAAATGATTCAGACTTTCTTCTAAAAATGAAAGTGCTTCATACGAAGAGGTTTTTCCAATATACTGGGTTAAATACAATTGGTTATGCGCTGAAACAGCACCAGTCACATTTTCTCCAGGGCCGACACTAACAATGTTTTTATCGTAAGAAACAGGTATTGGATCAGGAACAAATCCTCGGGATTTTCGAATGAAAAACGTGTTTTTCTTCCAAAGTTTAACAACCGTATCATCTACTCGATTTGGAATCCGTCTGTTATGCAATAAATACACGTCAGCATTTAATTGAAACACCTGTTTATTCTCTGTTATCATTGGTTCTCCTGGAATATTTGCAGAAGTCATCACAAGTGCATTAGTATCTAATGCATCAAATAACAGATAATGCACAGGAGAGTAAGGTAAAAACAATCCAATATATTCAAGTCCCGGAGCAATATCCAATTCTTTCTTTTTTTTCACTAACACGACAGGTCTTTGTGCTGAAGTTAACAACGCTTTTTGATCATCAGTAATATGAGCTAATTCTTCTGCGGTTTCAATATCTTTAACCATAACCGCAAAAGATTTCTGCGGTCGATGATACCATTCTCTAAAATAGGGTATTTGATCCAAGGTGCAGCAAAGATGCATGCCGCCCCATGATTTAATGACTCCAATTTTTCCATCATCAATTTCCTTAGCAAAAGACCGAATCGGATCAGGGTTTTGTTTCTTAATTCCTTTTTTGTCAAATAATGAATACGATGGTCCACAGGTTGGGCAAGAAATAGTTTGTGCATGATACCGACGATTATCTGGATCTCTATATTCTTCATCACATTCATTACAAAGAGGGAATTCATGCATAGCAGTCTGCTTCCGATCATACGGTACATCAGTAATGACACTATATCGAGCTCCACACACAGTACAATTCGTAAAAGGATAATGATATCGACGATTCGTCTTATCAAATAATTCATTTAAACAATCATCACAAATCGCAGTATCTACTGGAATAAGTGATTGTTTTGATCCGTGCATACTTTTTTTAATGGTAAAATCAGAAAACGTTTGCTCATCTGAAATTTTTTCCACTGAAGAAATAGATGCTAACGATGGAAGATTCTTTTTTAATTCACTCACAAATTCATCAGGATCTGTATCAATAACTACTTCAACTTCAGATCCTGTGTTTAACACATACCCATGACTACCCAATTGTTTTGCAACTCGGTACACGGTAGGCCGGAAACCGACACCTTGCACTACTCCTTTAAAAATAAGTTTAATTGATGAGGTTTTAGTCATCCTTTATTCAACGATTAAATCAGAAGAATATTTATCAGTATCAGCCAGTAAAAACTCATCACCCATACTCAAACAATCCTTCGGGCAAATATCGTTACATTGACTGCAAAAACAACATCGAGATAAATAAATCCGGATCTTTTTAGTTTCAGGAACAAATTCAATTGCATCCGTTGGACACACCTTAATACACAATTTACAACCGATACACGTATCCCGATCATACTGAATCTTTCCGCGAAAACCCTCTGGAGTCTCAACTGGTGGAATCATCTTAGCTGTACCAGACTGAACATCATCCAAATACTTGGTAACAGACGAAGGAATGTATTTTGCAGGGAATTTATTAGTAAACGGTTTTTTTAACATTTGAGAAAGCACTTGAGGAATCATTGAAAATTTCATTGCATCAACCTCCGTGTTTTTTGCACACTTAACTCATGCAAATCTTCACCAGAATACATCTTCCGGTTTCCATCTTTCACAATACCCACTCGATTCGTACAACTCATACAAGGATCAGTAGACGCTGCAACAATAGGAATGTCAGCGATTTGCTCACCCTTTAGCATAGGAATCCATGGCAAAATATTATTATATGTTGGCGCACGCACCTTCCAAGAATACGGATGTTCATGACCATCCATCTTCACATAATGAATCACTTCACCACGAGGAGCTTCCATCCGACCGATACCATCACCTTCAGCTTTTTTCAACTGAGTCAATAATTTTGCAATCTTTGGTTCAGCCACAATATCGCCTTCAGGCATACCTGAAAGGATATCAACACATTGCTCGATTAAATCAATGGACTGTTTCACTTCAAGTAAACGAACAATAATCCGATCATACACATCACCATTTACCTCACCAGTTAACACATCAGGAGTCACATAATCAAAATCAAGTTCACTAAAAGCAAAATAAGGTTGATCAATACGTACATCCTTTTTCACACCAGATGCCCGACCAGTTGGTCCAACAGCACATAATTTCAATGCATCTTCCTTTGTAAGAACACCAACATTTTGACTACGCATCTTAAACGTTTTATCATCTAAAAAGATCTTTTTTAACTTCCCAAAATTATCCTTCAAAAAGCCCATGGTCTCTTCAATTTTTGGCACCATATCTTTTGTGATGTCCCGTCGCACTCCACCAATTTGAGTAATTGCTTTTGTGACACGGTTACCAGTTAAATACTCAGTAAGATCAAGAGCCTTTTCACGTACCTGCCAGGTTAAAAACAACACTGAATCAAACCCAATCTCATGAGCTGCCACTCCAGCCCATAAAGTATGAGAACAAATACGTTCAAGTTCAGCTTGCACGACTCGTAAATATTCAGCACGCTCTGGAACTTCAATTCCTGCGATTCGTTCAACAGCAAGAGCAAAAGACATGGGATGACAATACGAACAAATCCCACAGATTCGTTCAGCAAGATACAATACCTGCACAGGATTTCTACGCATTCCTGTCCATTCAATGGTTCGATGCACATGACCAAGGTATACATCCGCATCAACGATTCGTTCACCATCAACTTCAAATTCAAACATCACCGGTTCTTTTAACGCTGGATGAATCGGACCAATCGGAACCTTATACGTTGATTTCTCAGTTGCTTCAGCAGGCATTATTCCTCATCCCCCTTTTTCTCAGGAACCTTTGCAGCAGGAATCTTATCATGTTCATGAAGATTACGACCCATCTTATCAGCATTCATTTCATCTTTACGCCATGGATACATATCCTCTGGAAAATCATCAGAAATAAACACGCGCATATCCTTCGGAATGTTTTTAACCTTGATACCAAGCATTTCCTGTTTTTCCTGTTCAGAAATCAATGCTCCAGGAATCAAATCACAAATAGAATCCATTACAGGATCAGATTTTGGAAGAGGAATCTTAAAATTAATTGAAATCTCCTCTCCTTTCTTTCCAAAATAAATTGAAAAATGATTAATGATCTCAATTCGATCTTCAATATCATACCCTGAACCAACCGCGAAATGAGCCTCTTCATCAATAGTCATCAAATGTTTCACGGCATCCTTATATACACTACGATCAACCGTCATCCAAATATGAATCATTTCTAGTTTACTAGGTCCAATCTGATGACGTTCAACTTTAGTATCCGTAATTTTTCCAGAGAACTCTTTTGTAAAAGAATCAACGATTTCTTCTGGAGAAAGTTTTTGCTCACGGCTCATGCTTTCGCCTCCAACGTTTCAAGTTTCGTCCATGCTTTCACTACCCCATACAAAATGTTTTCAGGACGAGGTGGACATCCAATCACATGCACATCGACAGGGATGATTTCATCAATCGGGCCAACAAGATTATATGATTCAAAGAACACATCACCAGTATTACCGCAATTGCCCACTGCAATCACTGCTTTTGGTTCCGGCATTTGTTCATATGCTCGTTTTACTCTACTTGCTTGTTGTCTTGTCACTGGACCAGTGATCAATAATACATCGGCATGCCGCGGTGTTCCAACAAGTTTAACACCAAATCGTTCAGCATCATATCGTGGACATAATGCAGCGATGATTTCAATATCACAACCATTACAAGAACCTGAATTAATATGATAAACCCATATTGCTTTTTTGAAGGCTTTTGGAAGTCCCTTTGCCATAATCAGATTTCCTCCAAGAATACGTTTTGTTTACAAGTGTTACTCTGGTTTTTGGTAATCCTGTTGACTATTAAAAGGTTGTGGGAATTTTGGAAGTAAAACTTGGAGATTGGAACAAAAAACAAGGCGAATAAACAGAAAAAAATTGTGAATCCATTATCGTTAACAAATCCGAGGAACGGGATCGCCAACTGGTTTAGGGATAATCCGCTTTCCACCAACATCAGTTTCCATTACCACGCCAGAAACGGATGTAGTTGCTTCTCCAATGATCACCGCATTTTTTCCAAGAGGATGGTTTCGGATAATTGAGAGTACATCTTCAGCTTTTTCCCTAACTACGCCAATCACTGCTTTTCCTTCATTACCAATTTGTAAAGGGTCAAGACCCAGCAAATCACATGCGGCTCTTACTCCTTCTGGAATTGGAATGTTTTCTTCATCTATTAAGATACCAACCTTTGATTTTTCACTAAGTTCATTTAAGGTATTTGCTAGGCCTCCTCGAGTTGGATCTTTTGCAGCAACTAAGCCTCCTTCTTTTAATGCCTGACTCATCAACCCGTTTACTGGTGCAACATCTGATTTGACCTGTGTTTCAAATCCATATCCTTCCCTAAACGACATTAACGCAATACCATGTTCACCGATATTACCTGTTAAAATTAGTTTATCTCCAGGCACTAAATTAGCATCTTGCAACCAGGTGTGTTCAAATGTTCTGTATCTTTTTACTTCACTAATATTATTATTAAGAAACTCTGATCGTTTCCCAATACCACTGGTATTTATCATGAATTCTTGAATTGCTCCTTTTTCCACTACTTTGGTATCTCCAGTGATAATTGGTGTTTTTGCTTCTTGAGCGGTTTCAGCCATGCTTTTTACGATCTCATCATAGGTTTTATGCAATAATCCTTCTTCAATGATGAATCCCGCTGATAGAGCAATTGGTGTTGCTCCCATCACGGAAATATCATTCACCGTTCCAGCAACGGCAAGTTTTCCAAGATCCCCTCCAGGAAATTGAATGGGTTTAACGGTGTGGGAATCCGTTGAAAACACAATATCATCAATAACTGCACTATCATCAAGCATTGAAAGAGGAATTGTGCTTTTATTTTGATCAAATGTGAAATGACGGAGGATGGATTCTTTGATGAGTGAATCCATATGTTCGCCGCCTGCTCCTTGTGAAAGCGTGATTCTTTTTTCCAAAAGTATTACCTCAAATCTTTTTTTCTCATTTGAACTAAGGCCATACATAAGATTTATTTATAGTCTCTGTTTCAGATGCTGGTATGGTCTGGCAGGATACTGCGTTAAGCATTATTAATTTCGGATTCATTCTTACCTTGATTCCAGCGATTCTTCAGAATTACAAAAATAAGGATGTGAAGGGTCAATCGTTGGTCACTTATGTTTCAACAGCTGTTTTGTTAAGTATTATGGCGTATTTGTTTTTAACTTTGGAACTATGGTTAAGTAGTGTTGCTACTGCAGGAACCGCAGTGACCTGGTATATTTTGTTGTATCAAAAGATAGTATATTCATAAGGTGAGATCTGTGGAAAAAACAGTGGTGTTATGCATTGGGAATCGAGATGGTGGTGACGATGCTATTGGTCCATTTATTGCTGATAAATTAAAAGAGTATGAATCTAAAGAATTAATCTGTATTGATGCAGGAATTGCTCCAGAAAATTTTACTGATGTGGTAAAAAAACATCATCCAAAACGATTAATCATCGTTGACGCAGTAGAAATGAATCTTAATCCTGGTGAGATTCGAACGGTTCCACCAGAAAATATTGGTGTGATGCACATAAGTACCCATGGCATTCCACTTTCTGTGTTAATCAAATATTTTAAACAATATGTTGAAACTATCGTGCTTATTGGTATTCAACCAAGCCAAATGAGTGGCCATCTTACAGATATTGTGCAACATGCAGGTGATCAAGTTATAGGATTGCTTCTTTCAAATTCTCTTGAAAAAATTTCAACATTATTATAAGTTAATTGCATAACGTTTTTAAAAACTGCTGCATACATGTTTTCTGGTGACATATACTATGGCAGAAATGCAAGAATCTGTAGATCACGTTATGGAAATGATGGGAACACTTTCAAAACATCAACCTGAAAGTTTGCGTCATTTCAAAGCATTTATGGGTCAAGTCCTAAAAGAAGGATCACTTGATACCAAAACAAAAGAATTAATTACGGTTGGAACCGCAATAACTGCTCGCTGTAAATACTGCATTGCACTTCATGTAAAAAAGGCTCTTGAAGCAGGAGCAACCAAAGATGAAATCTTTGAAGCAGCAACCGTTGCAATGCTTATGGGTGGCGGTCCAGCGATGACCTATATCGTTGAAGTAAAAAAAGCACTTGATGAATTTTCCTAAGTGCCTTTCTTTTTTATTTTTTTAAACTTAAATTTTTCAAATCTTTTTAATATTATGATGATAATATAATAATCGATATTAGATATGAAAAAGACGTTTCGGGCTGGTTTTAATTTTGGACTTACCTCAGGTATTATCACCACTCTTGGGTTAATGGTAGGATTGAATTCCAGTACTCAGTCTCATTATATCGTCATCGGTGGCATCCTTACTATAGCAGTAGCTGACGCCTTGTCTGATTCTATCGGGATGCATTTTGCTTTTGAATCTCAAAATGATCACAGCATTAGAGAAATCTGGGAAGCTACTCTTTCAACCTTTTTATATAAATTCCTATTTTCCTGTATGTTCATAATTCCGGTACTGGTATTTGAGTTGCATAAAGCAGTACTCATAAGCGTTTTAATTGGGATTTATCTTATCTTTGCTAACAGTCTTTTTAGCACGAGTGCAAGATATTTGGCCAATCCCAGTCATCCTTGAACATGTTTTCCTTACTATTGGTGTCGTCATCGCCACGCATTACATTGGTGTTTTTATTTCAATGATTTTTACTTAATTTATTTATAAATATTATAAAAAATTAATTGTTGAAAAAATAGAATATCGAATTTTTGTCAAAAATGGATTATATTACTATTCAATTAGTATCATTCACAACTTTTGTTACAAAGAATTTATATATGGAAAATCTGTTATTAATAGTGGAGGTCAAAAGGGGTATGAAAAAGAAGGCCATTGTTTTTGGAAGCCTGTTAGCTGTGTTTTTAATGCTGATGATGCCAAATGTAAGTGCTATCGAATACAAAACTGTTGTAGAAACAAATGAAAGGTACATTCTCCAAGAAATAGAAAAATTTGAATCTCAAATAAACACCATAAAAGAACAAGTAACTGGACTCAACTCAAAAGAAATCATAAGCGCGATAAATAATTTAGAAAAAAATGATCTAAAACAAATACTTCT
>CAYPUK010000030.1:0-5554 GCA_964414035.1 uncultured Thermoplasmatales archaeon
GGTTTATCAAGGCCCCATGCATGATAACACTTCTTTCCAACAAGTTCTTCTAATGATTTCCCCGTTTCCTTTTGATATGCTTTGTTAGCCCAAATAAGATTGTGACTAAGATCATGATATGCTATGATTTCTGAAGTGTTATCCAGAATCGCATTCTTTTCCATTTCTGTGGTAACTCTACTAGTAATATCCCTTGAGTTAATGATAAATCCTCTGATACTATAATTATTTAAAAGATTGTTACCCATTGATTCAAAATAATGCCAACCTCCCGATTTATCCTTGATTTTATATGTTATCTTCTCGGTAAGCCCTGACTCAGATAGAATTCTTTTAAAAAAATCATTAACTCTTTTTTTATCATTTGGATGAATGTTTTCAAAAACATTCTTATGCACTCTTTCTTCAGGAGAATATCCTAATATCCGTTGTAAGGAAGGGCTTTCATACATAATAGTTCCATCTTTTGTTATCACCGTGATTAGGTCTAATGAGTTTTCTATCAATGATTCAAAATACTGTTCTTTATCTTCAATCATTTGTTTTTCTTTTTTCTTTTCTTCAGTGACATCCTCAATTAGAATAATCAATGAATCATCAGACCCATCTTGCTTAGATAATGGTAGATACGTTGTTTTAAAAAAATGAGACGTACTCGTATCAAAAAAACTTATTGACTCATCAGTTTTTACAACGTTTTCAGCTAAACTTTTTCTAAATAATCCAATTCGATTAGATGGTAACTCTTGAATGTTTTTACCAATTAAATCATCTTTTTTAAGCTCAACAGATTTAATGAATGACTGATTAACATCTACGATTTCACCATCAATCAAAATAATTGCAACTCGATAAGGAAGAGCATTAAAAAATTCTTTTTTCCAGTATAATGATTTTTCTATAGTTTCATAATATTTTTTTACTCGTAGCAAATCATCTTGATTATTAATTATTTGCTGAATTTCCATACCTCCCTACAGCCAAATAATATATTTAGAATTCTAAATTACTCTGTAATAACCATCGATAAAGACCATTATAAACTTATTCCATAAATATTGTAACATTTGTTGATTAAAATCTATTCGATATTTTTTTCAAATTTTTTTAATTATCCACTGTTTTTTCCTTTATCGATCGTGCCCAATACATAAACGGCGTGTCAAAAACAGCTACTAATCCCTTTAAGATTAATGACGTAAAAAAGATTTGAGCAATAACTGACCATGTGAATCCTTCTACTCCAGCAAATGCAAGAAGCGTGAACACACTATTATCAATTAGCTGACTGGTAATCGTAGATACATTATTTCTCAACCACAAAAATCTAGATCCCAATCGTTTTTTCAACCGCGAATAAAGCCAAACATCATGAGTTTGAGAAAGTAAGTATGCTACTAAACTAGCAAAAGCAATTCGTGGCATATATTGAAAAATAGCAACAATATGAGGATGAATCATATCTGATTGATGAGGAATGAATTGAAGGGTTATTTGCATAAGCACCGTCATAGAAATCAATACAAAAAAGCCAATCCATACCGCTTTTTGTGCATCATCCCGAGAATGATTTTCATTTAAAATATCTGTTACCAAAAACAATGACGAATACACTACATTACCAAGAGCTGTAACCAAACCAAAGATTTCAATAGTTTTCATCACCTGGATGTTTGCTAAAATCACTGCAACAGCAGTCCAAACAAACAACCCGATTTTACCAAATAACCGATATGATAAAACCACCATGATCAAGTTAAAGAATAATAATCCGAACCACAAGATTTCGTTTTCCATTCATATAAGAAAACATTTAATTTACTTAAAACGTTTCCATTTTTCAGATGGGAGAATTAACCTTTCACCTAGAATCAACAGATAACCATGCTCGAACAGGACAATTAACCCTTCCACATGGTTCTATCCAAACGCCTGCATTAATGCCAGTTGCCACTAAAGCAACTGTAAAGGCGCTCACTTCAGAACTCCTTTACGATCTCAATGCACAATTCTTGATATGTAACACCTATCATTTAATGTTACAACCAACAGAAGATATCATTGAGAAACTTGGAGGATTACATCAGTTCATGAACTGGAACAAACCTATTGTAACTGATAGCGGTGGTTTCCAAGCCTTTTCTTTAGGATTGGGAAAAGAACATGCCGTAGGAAAAATGTTTTTTCCAGATGAACACCACTCAAATGGGAAGCCTAAGGGGAAATCTATTGCTAAAATCACGGATAACGGTATCAATTTTCAATCAATCTATGATATGTCCTATCAAACACTTACCCCAAAGCGATCCATTCGAATCCAAGAAAAACTAGGAGCAGATATCATCTTAGTTCTTGATGAATGTACCTCGCCACTATCAGATAAAACATATACAGCAAAAAGTTTGAAACGTACGCATCAATGGGCAAAAGAATGTTTAGAACTACACTCCACAAATCAAGCAATTGCTGGAATCGTTCAAGGAGGTCACTGGCAAGATCTCAGAGAAAAAAGTGCAAAATATTTAGCCAGATTAAATTTTGATAGTTATGCCATTGGAGGATCTCTTGGCAAATCAAAAAAAGACATGCATCATGTCCTTGAATGGGTAACACCTCATCTTCCAGAAAATAAACCACGACATCTTTTGGGAATAGGCGTTGTTGAAGATATTTTTGAAGCCGTTGAACGAGGCGTCGACCTTTTCGATTGTGTATCCCCTACACGAATTGCTCGTAGTGGATATCCGCATATCCGTCCGCCTCTTGGCACAAAGAAAAATAAATATCGATATAAACTAAAATCTCAACGATTCAAAGATGACTCTCGTCCTTTGGATCCAAATTGTAATTGTAATGTATGTAAAACATATTCCCGAGCTTATATTCATCACCTGTTAAAAACAGAAGAACTCACGGGTTTTACGCTTATTAGTTATCATAACCTGTATTTTATGTTACAACTCATGAACGAGATTAGAACTGCAATCAATGAAGGAAGATACCTCCAAGTTAAAAAAGAATGGCTTGGATAAAAACAGATGGAAAAAGTAAGTAAAAGACGTTTTATGATCGACGATGTATTTTAATATAGTCCTCAATATCTTTTATTGAAATCTCTTGTTCATCATTAATCATATCTACTAACTTTTCACAATCATTCCAATTTTCATAATACTTTTTTTGAATGGTACTTAAGGTGAATTGAATGCCTTGACTTTTAGCAAAATTTTCTAATTGTTTTTCACTTAGTTCGTGTAATAATTCCTTTTTTAATGACATCTTTTTTTTCACCTTCACAATCACATTTTGAAATTGACCTTATTTTAATCCCAGTCGTTATAATGTCAAAATGTAAATCTAAGAAAAACGGGTAACAACTGTTCAATATCATAATTCTGGCACAATAAAAATGATGTATCCGCAAAATCTAGAAAAAATCAATGGAGGCTACTAGTCTTAATTCTAACAAAAACAAAAAGATAAGACGATTTTTGGAATTATGTAGATAAATAACTGAACTGGGTTTTAATTAATCGAAAAACAATAATCAATCTAGCAAAACTATGGGGAAGTAAATATGAAAGTATTTTACCATAAGGGGAAGGATGATTGTGTTTGTGTAGATAAAAGTCCATTTTTATCCTACCAACTGCTAAAGAGTGGATCATTAGTAATGTGGCACGATAAAACCATAAACGCAATACTAAACGATATCGTATAAACTCAAGGACAGACACTTCTAAGCAATCATATTATCCTTTATTCCCACAGGTATCTGCCCTATTCAAAGTACCTATTTATACATTGAAATCACAAAGGTGACTTGAAGTTGATTATCGCAACCGTTAACAACCTCAAATGTCCACTCGCCGATATTTTCAGTAGTAACTGGAATCCGAGACAAAGGATTACCAATAGATATGGTATAACTATTAACCGGGCTAGATACAGTAACGGTTGGACAAACAGGTTGTAAAATCCAGTCTCCATCAATATTTTCTCGAGTTGAAGAATTCACATAAATAAACTTGTAATCATCAGTAACCGTCCACGTAAATTCATCACGGTCACCAGATGAAAGAATCCAAGGTTCATCAGTACCTTCAGGACCTATTGAATTATAAAGATACGTAATCTCAGATAAACTAGCATCTGATGGGAAATCATCTTTATTATTCCCTATACCATCACCATCAGAATCAACCCATTCATCAGGATCATTAGGAAATTCATCTTCAGCATCCGGAACATCATCACCATCAGTATCCACACCAGGGTCATCCCGAGCATAACATCCAGTTAATCCAATCACAAGAAACAACATTAATAATACAAATCCAATCATTTTTTTATCCATTCAAATTACTCCCATTTATTTTATCAAAAAAGTACATCTATTTAAAAACTTATTGATAATAAAAAATTAAACGAAATTGAATAGGTTATCTACCTTAAAAAAAAGTTTTCTTCTAAAACTAAAACATAAAATATCAAAATATTTCAACATATTAAAAAATAAGTTTACAAAAAAAATGATGGGCCCGCCGAGATTTGAACTCGAGTTACTACCTCCCCGAGGTAGAAGGATTCCAAGCTACCCCACGGGCCCAAAAAAGGCCAAAAGGCGTATAATCAAAGTGAAAACCAGTATTTTCAGATTATTTGATATACTTTATGGTTTCCAAATTGGCAAGCCTAATGGCAAAATTTCTTTTCCAGCCATGGTATTGAGTAGTATCCCTGCAACAGCGTAAAATGAGAGTGCTGAAGTAAATATCAAGAATAGACCGCCGATTAATGTGGGAGTACCAGCTAAATAATGAAAGATTAGACCTACAACAGCGACATCAACAACAACAAGGATTACTAATAATATTTTATGAGCCATCAATGAAGCAACTGTTGCAATCAACGTAAAGGATAGAATTGCAATAAGTCCAAATCCATAATGCGCAATATCAAAAGTTACTCCACCAAAAATAGTGAAAAACAAGGTTAATGAAATTGCAAACATGGCCATTGCATATATGGTAAAAACCGTCGCACCAAAGATATTATTTCTTTTAAAATCAAATAATCCTGCAATCAATTGAGCACATGCTCCAAAAAACAAGACCCAGGGAATCATAAGAATCTTGTCAATACCAGAAGTTAATCCCATATATCCAGATCCAATGACTAATGCTGCAACCGCAAGACCAGTTAATCCAAGAGCCGCAGGTTCAGCAGGTAATTGTGTGTTTGTTTGCATAGTAGTATCCGTATCGTTGTCCTTTTTACTCATAAAAAATCTCCTATTTTCCCCTCCGAACTATTTTCTCCATATAAACTTTTTTAGCACAAATTGATAAAATCTGTGATGAAAGAATACGTTAGACGTACATTCGTATCAATAGAAAAAGAGTTAATTCAATCTTTTTTTCTTTTTTTGTAAGGGTTAATTATTACTGTAAGTTCTCAGTAGGTTACATTTTTTAGGGACACCCCTATTAGTTTCCTAATAGGGATGCAAAATCAATGGATATGAGTATATGGAGGGTGTTATTTATAACTT
>CAYPUK010000031.1:0-17526 GCA_964414035.1 uncultured Thermoplasmatales archaeon
AGCGAAACATAGTATCCACTCATATACTGGTGGAATGTAAGGACCTTTGTGGAATTATTCGCACGTTTTCCACAAAGGAATCTTACTTTCCTTTGCATACTGAACTAGTAATCCTTGTTTGATATTGCATGATAACACCTTCAAGGAGATTTCCTTTCGTTGCATCCATCGTTTTTTACTTCTCAGGAAACTTCCCCATCTTCTTTTAATGGAGGAAAACACGCTTTCTACGATAGATCGGAAATGATACGCGGACATCCATTCGTCTTTGTCTTTATTATATGAACGAATGGAAACGATCCATGCAGGTTTTCCATGAGCATGATTGGTAGCATTGTCTTTGAAGCAAAGAAAGGGCACACCGTTTTTGTTTGCCACGAGTTGACAGTTGTTCCGTGATGAATATGCTTTATCTCCGAAGACTGCTCCAAGATCTGAGAGATGTTTCAGGAGTTTTTGAAACACGGGTGAATCGTGTTGATTCCACCGGGTGTTTTTGAACCAGAGGATGATACCCGTGTCAATATCGATAACGATGTGTGATTTCAGGCAATCTCGTCGTTTCCCTCTTTTTTTAATTCTGATATCATACCAGAGGCGGTGGTGATGCGTGCTGAATCCGGTGCTGTCCACAGAAACATTTTTATGTTTTCATTTGAGAAAACAAATGATCCGGTTGGTAACTTTTCGAATGTATCGGGTGGTTAGTTTCTTCATTCCTCGATGGATAACACTATGACCGGGTATGTCGTCAAAATGATCTTTGAACGTTTCGCTTTCTTTCAAGTATGCTTCAATGCTATCATAGGTTTGGTTGAATCCAACTTTGAGGATGCAACCCCGTTGCTACTTCTTTTGGGTCATGTCCGTTTCGTCCTTTTTTCTTCGTTTTCCATGGTGATGGGAGTTGTTCGACTGCTTTGATGGTGCTTTTTATATACAATACGTTGAAGTTTCGGTTTACATAGTTCAAAATTTTTGGATTAACTCGTTTTTTCGCACATCCCATCTCAATTAAGCAGACATATCATGTCTGCTAAAAAACTATTTTGGGATGAAGCCTTGAGAATAAAAAGTTTATTATCAAAAAAGTAGAAGTATTACCTTTTAAAATAAACGGAAATCACGTCATCCACTTCTGTTTTAAACTACTGATAAATCAAGAAAGACCTTAAACAAAATCCTCTTAGGAACATGAGAAAAACAGGTGAAACATCATGGTTAACTGTGGATATTTTTCCAAGATTCTGAAAAATAACAGCGTTGAAAAATCCTTCTGTTTTGGCATACTAATCGGTAAGGGATCTGACCAAAAACTTTCACCACCATAGATATCTTGAGCTTTTACTTTAATAGCATAACTTCCTTTATCATCCCATACATGAGAAAGCGTTACAGTTTGCCCAGAGTCATATGGTCCAATCCAATCAGAAACAGATCCGTCATCCCAATCGAACTTGTAAAAGATAGGTTCACCGTTTGAATCCACACTTCTCGTGGAATACGAATAAGAAACACCCGGTTTTCCCACTGTTGGACCTGTTGGCCGTGTGGGTTTCTCAGGGGGGCTATTATTATAAATTGATGTTTTAAAATTCCATAATATCGAAGATGTTGAATGATTCCATTCATCCCAAGCAACCACACGCCAATAATACTCAGTTGTAATATTCATCTTTGATGGTTGATAGCTTGTTTCAGACGTATTACTTACCATCAAAGGTGGCGACATGCTTGTTCCAAAATACACATCATAAGTGACATTTTCATTATTTGGATCTCCTCCAGTCCAAGATAGAATTGCATCAGTGTACACATTCGTTGCATTGTTTTTAGGAAATGGATTAGTAGGAATATATGGTGGTACATTCAACTCGGTTTTAAATGTCCACAATGGACCCTGGGTAGAGATATCATAAGAATCAATTGCGTTAATCTTCCAAAAATAACTTGTGTTATAGTCTAGTTTTGGCAATGAATACGTGGTCTGAGAAAGGTTTTCAGCAAGTAATGATGGATTAGTATCTGTTCCAAAATACACATCATAAGTGACATTATCACCATCTGGATCGCCTCCAGTCCAACTGAGATTTAATACTAACGGATGATCTTCAGATTCATTTGCAGGATAGGGATTAGAAGGAATAAATGGTGGGGGGTTTTGTTTAGTAGTAAATGTCCAAATCGGCCCCGACGTTGAGTACCCATAATCATCTTCTGCGGTTATTTTCCAAAAATACTGGGTACTATATGAAAGTTGAGGAAGCGTAATATTAGTTGTTGAACTATTTTCCAAGTAAAGTGAAGGATGAGTATCTGTTCCAAAATACACATCATAAGTGACATTATCACCATCTGGATCGCCTCCAGTCCAACTGAGATTACAAAAAACGGATACGTCAGTAGATGAATCATTAGGAGATGGATTACTTGGGAGATATGGAGGAAGATCATCTCTTGTAGTAAACGACCATGTTGGTCCGGTTGCAACTCCATCATCAGCATAAGAATCAATCCGCCAATAATATTGAGTATTATATTCTAATAAACCCGGATTATAGGTTTCAGTTGGCCAGACAACTTCAACGTTAGGAATGGTAATACTTGTTCCAAAGAAAATGTTATAGGTTAAGTCGTCACCATCTGGATCAGTGCCAACCCAGCTTAAATTAACTGACAAGGATATATTTTCAGCATTATCTTCAGGAAATGGATTACTAGCAGGCAAGGGTTTGTCAAGAAATCCATATATTTTAGGACTGTTCTTTTGCATACTTAATGGTTGAGCGAAAGTAATGATAGATAAAAGACAAAAAACGGTTAATAGCAATATAATTATTTTATATACGTTGGTTGAAACCATTTTTTTTCACCTAACTATTTAAGCCAAAACTTATTTATAAACATTTTCCCAATAAAAAAAGGCGATTGATAAAACAAAAGTGATAAACATCACCCTAAAATTCTTAATTTAAAGGTTAACAAAAAGATGTATTCGGGTTAATTACATAAACTTTTATAAAGGGAAAAGGAATTTTCTCATCTGGTAGAACACAATGAACTTCAAAATTATAGGCATCATATCTTGTTGCTTACTTTTGATAAATCTGAGTGCATGCATCGATAATTCAGAAGATATGGACATCCATGTAAACCAAGATGGTAGTGCAGATTTTTTAACTATTCAGGCAGCGATCGATGCTGCCCAAGAAAACGATACTATCCTCGTTTCCGAAGGAACATATATTGAAAATATTTTAATCAATAAATCACTTACTATCAAAGCTGAAAATCCTGGACATACTATCATTGATGGGAACAGAACAGGAGATGTTATATACATAGAAAAAGAAGCTAAGGTAACAATAACCGGTTTCACCATTAGAAACAGTGGAACTGAGTATAATTATCCTGATTATGATGCGGGAATAGATATTCATTCAAGTTATAACACTATAAAAAATAATATTATCATAAATAATTCAAATGGTATTTTTTCAACCTATTCAATGAGTAACAATTACACAAACAACATATTCCATGGTAACTCAGAGTATGGTATATATCTTTACTCTGTTTCTAATGGAAATAATGTGACATCTAACATTTTTACAGATAATTCATATGGACTGCGAATTAAAGGATCGCAAAAAAACACCGTCACAAAAAATAGTTTTGAAGAAAACCAACGTGGACTCTATTTCTGTTGTGGAGCAACAAATAACTTGGTGTACAATAACAATTTCATAAACAATACCCTATGGCATGGGAATGATTATGTAGGTGGGAACCAATGGTATAGTGAGTATCCCATTGGTGGAAATTATTGGGATGATTATAACGGAAATGATATATACTCTGGCATAAACCAAAACATCACGGGCCCAGACGGTATTGGAGATACCATATATGAGATTACAGATGATAAAACAAAAATAGATAAATATCCAATAATGAAACCAATAACAATAAACTGAATTAAATCCAATTTTCCTCATTTTTTTTAAATTATTTCATCATATATAGTTACCTAAGGTAAGAATAAAAAAGACAAGAAATCAACCAATATACCTGTGGCTCATTAACTGAATTAAAAAAAATCTATTCGATATAAACTATCTCAGCCTTAGTTCTAAGATCACTAATCAAAGAATTAACGGCATCATCACGCTTTTTTTCAGCCATATAATCATATATATATGCCTCCATTTCTTCAAATGTTACGTTCTCATATCCCGATTGCTGCATTAAAAAATTATAAAAATCCCTTGCTTCCTCATCAGTAACACTAAGATTTTCTCCTACCAATGCATGATCAACGTATTTCTCTATTGCAATATGTTCTTTGAAATCCTGCAATTGCTCCTCATAAGAAATATTTTGTTCTTCAAGATCCGCCTTGTAATCATCCAAGGTTGAATTTCGTTCCGAAAGTTGCTTAATAAGTTCCATTTCTGCTTCAACATCTGTTAGACCATATCCTTCTTTTTCAGCTTCTTGAAAAAGAATGGTTTGATTGATTACTAGTTCGAGTGCTTGCTTTTCAGAAACCTGTTGACCTTGTCGTGCATACGATTCCACTGCTTCTTCAATTTCCTTAGAAGAAATATCCTCCCCATTAACAATTGCAAGAACACTATTTGATACATTAGTATTTGAATCATCGTTATTTGTATCATCAGTAAGCAAGGTAAATCCAACAAAGATCCATAACGCAACAGCAATAACAGCTAAAATAGCGATCAAGGTTTTATTCGAATATGACATAGACCGGAAGTAAATCATCATACTAATAAACGTTTGGTTATCTTTTACACCTAAAAAAACAAACCAAAATATAAACTAAAAAAATGATATCAAGGGTGAATAATGAAGTGAATGTTTTATCTTAAATTAAATGTGCTAGAAAGAATATTGGCATTAAAAAATGCCGAAATCAAAAAACCCCAGTCTTGCCAGAAACTGCTCAAAGAATGAAAACGAAAATTTAGTTTTAGGCATACTTACAGGTAACGAATCAGACCATTCACCTTGAACCCCATGATCATCCTTTGCCATTACTCGTATCTGATATTCACCTTCCTCATCCCAACTATGAGTTGCTTCAACTAGTTCACCTGATTCAAATGGTCCAAGCCATTCACTAAAGGTTTCATCACCCCAATCAAATAAGTAATAGAGGCTATCCCCATCAGGATCAGTTGTTGAAGAAGAAAAAGTGTATTCTTCATTAGGTTTACCAGTACTATTCCCTATTGGAACAGCTGGTTTTTCCGGCGGCATTGACTCATCAGCAATGGAAAGCGTTGGATCACCAAATGATTGCCATTCTTCAATGGTTTTGTAATCTCCACCATCCATACCTGGTGAAATATAATTTGATATAGCTCGAGACCACATCTCACCAAACGTAATAGCACCATGATCTCGATAGGCTTTAAAAAGTTCCAATTGCATCTTTCCACCTAATCCATCTGCAGTATATTTACCCGTATATCCCCAAGACAAAGCAGTGGTACCAAAAGCACCAATGCCTCCGCCATCATCATTAGATACAAAGGACCAGGTAAAACAATCACTGAGTTCATTGAATTTACCGACACTACAGGCACCAGTAACCACGATTGGAAGTTGATCACCATTATTCAATGATTCCGCATTAGTGTTTTTAAAATTACCAATTGGAATCCATACATCTGGTTTCTCAAATGGATGAGTGCCCCATAAACTTGGATTTCCATGGCCTGAGAAATCTACAAAACCAGCTCCCTGGCTAAATGCGTTATTAATATCTGTCCTTCGTGCAAGATTTCCCTCAGACGCCCAGCATTTAATCGGAATAAAACCATTCATGATATCCATTATTTTTTGATTTACTAGTTCTCCTTCACTAACACCATCCTCATCACCCGGATGAGTGTCTCCACCAATAACGATAAGATTCGTAAACCAATCACTGGTCCAAACCTCATTTGTCTCGTACGTTATAATCTTATTAACAACGGTTTCTACTTCTTCAACATCAACACAAGCGAGTCGTCCAAAATGAACATCGGGATACAAATCGACATCATCAGTTTCTTCATTCCAATTGTATTCCCCAAAAATATCATTCTGGTTTGAATCCCAATCAGAAAAATTCATGTTCTCGTCATAGATATCTGCATAATACAAATCAGTCACAAAAACTTCAGCATCCCCACTTCCATAATCAACGTAAACATGGGTTTCACGAGTAGGAAACTGGTCGCTACCTCCAACTAGCAAGAGATTATCAATTCCCCATGATTCAATAGCGTTTTTGATGAAATATTTTATTTTTTCAGGTTCATCTCTTCCGTCTACAGTAAAATAGGCTCCAGAATAGATTTCATCAAGAGTGACCAACTTCGTTGAAACATTCCTATTGTTTTTATGAGTAACTAATGATTGTAACTCTTGTTGAAAGTCAGCAGGTGTTAGAATCACAAGATCATAATCTTCAGCAGAGGAAGAAACGATCTCTGGTTCATCATATTCTACTGTGATATCAAAAGTTTCAGCCCATGTGACCTGGGATGCTTTTGAATTGTATTGAATAGGAAATAATTCAATCGTTAAAAACAAACACCGTTCATCTCCTTTTAAACCAATACCAAGATCATAATCAAACCAATTCATTTCGAATGGTTCTGAAGAAGAAAGCGAATTAGGTGATTTCGAATTCTTAGCAGCTATTCCATCAATGACTGGAGTTGGTGCAATCGCTAATTCCTTTGTTAATGTAATCTGTTGAGTATGCTTCGGATTGATTGAAATATCTTTTATTTTTGTACCGATGGGAAAAGTATACTTTTCAGTATATGCTGGTAAAACGTGACCGCTATCAAAAGATACCTGGTTAGCACCATCCAACACAATTGATAATTCATCTTCCTGGCTTAAGGTCTTTATTTGTGAAAAAGTGATTATTTTTTCGATTTCTTCAGGATTTGTCGAGTAATCTGCGATGACTGAAACACTGCTTAACAACAATATTACGATAATAGATAAACTAAATATATCTTTCATATTCTTGTCCCCTTTTATCTAAACTATAGATACCTATAGTTCAATTAGATTTTTTCTGATACCCTATATTATATCTTTTCTATAAAATAAACGTTTTGGTAAAAGTCACTAATGAGTACCCTTTATTCCGGTCAATTTATAGTCTATTAACAAATTGAACAATCCCACTAAATCGACATCTAATATTTACTATTTTAATCATTGGATAAAATATTTAAACACAGAGTCACCTATAGTTGCTAGGACAAAAATAGGAGATACTTTCCATGCTAAGAGGTTCATTAATAAAAAAATATTATGTGTTTTTTATTCTTCTCATAATGGTTTTTGCTCCAACCATCCAATCGTTAACCCTGGAGAAAAGTTCAACATCTAGATTCAAAATACCCGAAACCACAGATGTTAATTCTGAAAAAACAGATGATGTTGAATACTGGGGATTAATAATTGCTGTTGCTGAATATGCTGATGATCCCAGTCAAAATAGGCCATTAATGCTTAAGGAATCAAAAGAACTCTATGACACTCTTTTAGAATACGATTGTTGGACTGAAGATCACATTAAAATGATAACTGCTGAAGATGCAACTTCATTAGGGATAATCAAAGGATTCCAGTGGCTTGATGATCATGAAGATGAAAACGATATAAGTCTGATTTATTATACGACCCATGGATATCCGCTTGGTTTTGATATTCCTCCATATGATGAAGAAGATGGGACGGATGAAGCATTAGTTAGTTTTTGGGGTTTTGCTTATAACACAGGATTTATCTGGGATGATGAACTTAATGTGTTACTTGGCAAACTTGAATCTGAAGGAGTTTGTTTAATTGTAGATAGTTGTTTTGCTGGAGGATTTAATGATCCTCCTTTCAACACCTATCGTTTTCCAACTCACTCATCTAAAGAATCCTTGTTAGATTGGAATGAGGATTTTGCAGAGGAATTACAAGGTCAAGGACGAGTAGTAGTAATGGCCTCACGGGAAGATCAAGTCTCCTACTCTGGTGTTTTTGCTCCTTTCGTCATCGATGCAATTAGAGGATTTGGAGATACTAACAATGATGGAGGAATATCAGCAGAAGAAATATTTGCTTACGCAAAACCACGCTGTCACTGGCAAACACCAACTATTTATGATAATTATCCAGGTGACCTTAATATCATTCCAATAAGTTCAACTAAAAACGAACGAATCAATCCTTGCGAAGAATCAATATCCGAATCGTATCAAATTAAATCCAAGATTTCTTCTCAATCCGCAACGGTGTGTGGAAATATTACATCGGAAATTACTAACGAACCAATTCCCCAAGCAGAAATTAATTATTTTGGTATGAGTGAAACCGGAGAATACTATCGGAACATAACTCATTCGGATATTAATGGTTTTTATCAAATTACTATTCCTCCCGGACAATTTATGATAAGAGAGGTAAATGTTCCAGGTTATTGCAGCACCTCTTCAGAAGTATATGAAATCAAGGAAGATGAAACCATTTGGATTGATCTGTCGCTTCAACCTGTTCCATCTGGGAATTCTACCATTAAAGGATTCATTACCGATCAAAAAAATAATCAACCAGTTAAACAAGCAACCGTATTTGTAAGATGGTCCAATGATAAAGGAGACCACTATATTAATGCAACCACGACAGACGCTGAAGGATATTATACATTAAATGTTGCTTCTGGAAGGATTGAGATGAACGTGAAAGCTGAAGGTTATGAAACTTTTGAAGTGGATCGTTTTCAAATAAATGATCTTGAAACTAAATGGATAAATGTCAGTATCTACAATCTTCCTGAAGAAAATGCAAAAGTATGCGGATTTATCACTGAAAAAGAAACAAGTACTCCTCTCTCTAATTTTGATATTGAATTAGAATGGCAAGATGGTATTGGCCACATTTATGATAATGATACCCAAACAAATGAGGAAGGATTTTTTGAATTCAACGTTGCTCCAGGGGAAGTGTATATAGAATGTTGGGAATATGGTTATGAATATACTATCTTACCACGTCATGATGCCGTAGAAGATACAACGACTTGGGTGAATTTCTCAATACCACAACAAGAGATACATCTAGACATAGCAAAACCATTACGAGCTATTTATCTTGGAGAAGAACGGTTAAGACCTTTTGTTCAAACCGTTCTCATCGGTTCATTGACCGTTGAAATCATTCCTCATAATTTCTGGTATGATGAAGTATCCGTGGATAAAATAGAGATTTATGTTGATGATTCATTAATGAAAACAATACAGGAAGAACCATTTGAATGGGATCTTTCAGGCGACATTCATGGATCACATAGTCTAATTGCAAAAGCATACATTGAGGATACCTTGGTTGCTACAGATCAAATAAACTTCCTAAAACTATAATCTTTTTTTTATCGATATCCTCTTTCCTAATTATTATTAATTTCAAATAATATTATAATAGGGAAAAATCCTCATTTTTAATTAATAGGGACAGAAAGTTTAAAATCTAAAAAAATACATATAAACAAATGAAAGAAAAGGAAGCGGTCTTTTGAAGAAAAAAACTATAATTTTATCTCTATTGTCTGTGCTCATCTTCTTTAGTTTTACATCGATGAATAGTATTAACGCTCAAGACATCACAGATATTGATGAAAAAACACTTTCTTTTCACCACATGCAAATATCCTCAAATATACCTCTTCAAAAAGGAGATATCGTTTGGAGATGGGTTGATCCAGCATTATTCCCTTTATTTCAATATTTCACTCATCCGTTATTATTCACCGGAAACATTAAAGATAATACTTATGAGTTTATTGAAGCACATGGAGGAAGAGGAGTCACCTACACATATTACACAGAACAACAGATCCTGCAGAATGAGATACTAAATTTTGCTCATCGGTTAATTAGAGAAACGTCTTCAGAAGAAAATATTGATAACGCACTTCTGTTTGCCCATTCTCGATTGGATCATCATGATGAATTTGTTCCTTTGTTTTATTTCAATGAAGAATTTCAATTGTGTTATCATCAAAAAAATCAAAATCCAAATGATGAATCAGATATATTATCCAATAAATGGTATTGTACTGAACTGATATGGGCTGCATTCATGAATCAAGGAATCAACATTGATTTTAACGATGGACCAATACTACCCATCGATTTTCATCTAAGCCCAGAATTGAAAAGAATTAGGATCTACTAAAAAACATGAAGATAAGTTTTTGAAACAGTGGAAATTCATTGAAAAAACCTTCAAGTTTGTTACTCATCTTTGATTTTGGCATACTAACAACTAAAGGATCAGACCACACTGATTTCTCACCATGCTCATCTTTTGCTTTCACCCGTATTTCATACTCTCCTTTACTCTCCCACTGATGAGATACTTCACAAGGTTCACCAGATGAAAATGGTCCAATCCATTCAGAATACTCATCATCCCCCCAATCCCATTGAAACCAAACATCATCATTATCAGGATCATAAGTCATTGTAGTATAGATATATTCTTCTTCATTATTTTCAGATGTTTCACCAGTTGGACGAACTGGTTTATCTGGTGCGTTAATCATCGTCAGTTCACTCAAAGAGAGAAGTGTTGCTAAAGCAAGTCGGGAGACATTTGTTGCATAGGATGGATTCATAGTTTCCAAAACATCATGGCTGCTGTGATAGTTAGGATTGACCTCATATTCAAAATAAAAAATTGCATTGAATCCAGCCCAATGAAATGAAGCGTGATCGCTTCGTCCAGAAGATCCACCATTGACTATCTCCAAATTAATATACTCATCGTAATCCTTACTAATCTGTTTACTATAATCTGTTAACCATGACGATTCCTCATTGTCATAGACAACAACGTGTTGTTCTCCTTCCTCTGTAGCTGCATAACCCATCATATCAGCATTTAGCACACCGACAATATTATCATTGTTTTCATAAGCTTGACGAGCATAATGTTTACTTCCTATCAATCCCTGTTCTTCTCCAGAGAATGTAACAAATTTAACTGTGTAATTAAAATAATGATTACTCATCAGTTCAGCAGCAGAGAGAACCACAGACGTACCTGCTGCATTATCATCTGCCCCGGGGCTACCATACACACTGTCATAGTGAGCACAAATTATGAATATTTCATCATTTGGATTGTTTACACCTGGTAGCGTTGCTTTAATATTACTTCCATATAAACTATCTGTTTCCGTCCAATTATGATAGGTTACGTCAAGTCCCATTTCCTGAAATTCCTGATAAATATATGTTGCTGCCTCAGCACATTCCTCAGAACTTGTAACTCTTGGACCAAATGAAGTAAGATTTTGGATGTATCCTATTGTCATCTTCGTGCGAAGTTGTTGAATGATGTGAAGAATATGTTCATTATAATCTTGATATGAATGGATCAACGGGTCATCCTGATTAGATGAAAGGATGGACAAAGGTTCAGAAAAAAATGATTCATGAGAACTAACATTACCTGGCAGCGGAGGTTCAATTTTTTTAAAATAAACGGCATCAGTTCTTAATCCGGATGTAACGGGCAACAATATCATCCCTGCTACCATTACTGATAATAACATTATCACTTTATGTTCATTCATTTTAACCACATTTATCATTCAACAGTATTTTTTATCGAAAGAAAATTTGTAATTGTTTAAAGAACGGAATCTGATTGAATACTTGTTGTAACGGATGAATAAAGCGAGATTTAGGCATGCTCACTTCAAGAGTAGCCCACTCACTTTCCTGATCGTAGATATCCTTTGCTTTTACTCGAATTGAGTAATCACCTTTCTCCGTCCAAGAATGATTTTTAACAAAATCCATATTAGATGGTATTGGACCAATCCAATCAGTTGTTTCCCCATCGCCCCATTCAATCAAATAATATACACTGTTACCATCTGGATCTTTTGATTTAAAGGTATAATCAATAAATGCTTCTGGTGCACCAGTCGTATTACCAGTTATCACTGGAGTTAACGGCGCTACATTATTTTGGATTTGTTCATTATTTTTTATAGAAACCGTGATATCAACTTCATTTTCATCTGACCAAGATACATCTATAGAAAGGTCTAAATCGTGAACATCTCTTCTTCCACATTGCTCAATCTTGGTAATATAATAATTCTCTTGCTCATATCCTCCCACAAGAACTTTATCACCACCATCAAAAAAAGAAGATGGATATCCTAAGAGATTTAATGATTCCAATCGTTGATTTGACAACGGATTCTTATCAGCTACATGAGCAATAAAATAAAAAGGATATTCCGCTGAGGAATATACTGAGTTTAATGCTGTGGCCATTGCAGGACAATAAGGACACCAGCTAGCAGTTCCTTCTTCAACGAAAACAGTATGGGTAAAGGTGTCAGTCACCACATTTTGATCTGTTTCTCCAGGTTTTGCTCCTGCAGCAGCATCAACGTAATGTGCATAAAAAGGATTTTTAAATGGAGGATACGCATATTCCTTGTAATTATTCTGATTGGAAACCGTAGCTATCACCATGAGATTATCAGATTTTACATCAGAAAAACCTGCTTCCTGAGGATTCCATACCGTCTGAATAACCTGTTCTTCTTCATAATCTAAGGTGATTGATTCTTCTGTAGCATAATCAAGAAAAGCATAATGGTAAGGATCTCCATTATTCATATTCCATCTGCTCTCAGGTTCAACAATATAAATCTTTAGTAAACCTTTATATGCAAAATCATCTCTTAATTGGGAAAAAGTGTTGGATGTTTCAACTTGATCTCTATAGTTGGCAATAGATGATGAACCAACTACACCCATTGAAAAAACGCTCGAAAGTAATAATAAACTTAAAAAAATTATTGTTAATTTCTGCTTAGTTTTTTTCATAATTAGTCCCCTATAATAAAGTTAACAATAGTTAACTATTTATAATTTTCTACATTTATTATCCCTTCAATATTCTTTCCTGAACACGTTTTTTCTTCAAAAAATCATCCTCAGAAGCCAACTTAGACCATATTTAGAACGTAATTTATAAATAACATTTCATACTATTTAATATCATTAAAACTGTTTTGGGGTAATGATGAAGCGGAAAAAAATAATCACCATAATCTTTGCATTACTGTTCACTTCTACACTTCATCCCATAACATTTGCTAACACACAGCAAACAGTATCAAATCCACCACCACAACTTTGCTCCATACAAATCCCCGAATCTACCAATCCCGGCATCTCAGAACTACAACCCGGGGACATCGCATTTAAACATCCAGATGTTTTTCCAGATTATCTACCAACAATCATAGATCACTGCCTTATCTTCTTAGAATATGATCACATCAATCAAAAATATCTTTTTATTGAGGCCAGCATATCAGGTAGTAGAGTAAGATATCGATATGAAACTGAAGAAGCACTTAAAGGAGAATTCTATGGTCCGTTTGCTAGGGTGAAAACAGCTAATGAAACCCAAAAACAAAATGCAATTGCTTTTGCAAAAACGCAACTTGGAAAATTGTTTCAAGGTGAATGGATAAATAAAAATTATAATCCAAAAGATATCAATAATGATATGTATGCAGATGAATGGTATTGTAGTGAACTTATTTGGGCTGCCTATTATAATTGTAATAATTCATTTCCAGAACAAGAACCAGAAAATGGATATACCTATGGAGCAGGAATCGATTTAGATCCAAACGGATGGGACCCTGATTTCATGAATTACACCGTGATACGACCAAAAGAAATCGCACGAAATAGAAAACATATCCAAATATTCTACTTAGATGGCTGGTTCAACTCAACCATTAACTATGATCCAGTGACCACACTATTCAAAATAATCAAACACCTACAATTCCGAACCTACATTTATTAATCAAAAAAAGACAACATCAAATTTAAATACATACAAATCAATATAATTTTTAGTGGATAAAAATAATCTAAAAAAACAGTGAACACCATGATACCACATCCAAATAAGAACTTAATAACCTCCTGCGTTATTTTAATCAGTATACTTTTTCTCATTACACAAACAATAGTTGCAACGGAGATAACAGAAAACAATGGAAAAGAATATTTTCAAATAGAACACACACCCCAACTAATAAATCAATCAGATGTATGTTCAACAGTACTTCAACATCCGGGATACGTCATCGATCAAATCCAAGATAAAACAAATAGCCATAGATACACTGCATCGAATTGGTATTTAGCCCAATCATTCAAACCAAGTAAGAATCCACTTGCAAAAATCGAAATCCTACTCGAATTAAAAACATATGGCGAAAATCAACAAACAATAGAAGTATCAATTAGAGATAACCTATCAATAAACCACCCTCCACTTGCCCAGAAAAATATTCCATTATCCAATGTAGACTATGATGCAACCTGGTTAGAAGTAAAATTCGATGATCTGCAACTTACCCTTGATGACACGTATTATATTACCATTCATCAAGTTGGATCGGGTGATTGTTACTGGTATGGCAATTATGATACCGATTATTACCAAAGAGGATTTGCATATGGGTATGATATGACTCAAAACAAGTGGCAAAATCTCAGTAATATGCCTGTTTTTCAAAAGTTTGATTTTTGTTTTAAAACCTTTTCATATGGAGATAATCTACCTCCAGAGATAACAAAAATAGATGGACCATCTATAGGCAAAACACAAACTTCACAACAATACACGTTTTCTGCAGAAGATCCGGAATCTGAAAATATTTATCTGATCGTGGACTGGGGAGATGAAACCCCCACAGAATGGTTAGGACCCTACTACTCAAACCAAAAAATTACCCTAAACCATACTTGGACAAACAAGGGAACATACACAATCAGAGCACAATCTAAGGATGTTGCAGGAAATGTAGGAGAATGGAATACCATCAAGGCCATCATGCCAATCGAAAAAGATTACTCCTTATTTCTCCAAAGGATCATTCAATTGGTTCAACAAATTTTGTTATAAAAAATAGCCGATTAAGAAATCTTTATTAGACACATTCATCATCTCATAAAAACAATGATAGATAGAACAGAAGCACTTTCCTTATTACATCAGTATCTTCACAACGAAAAACTGATCTTTCATTCATTAGCAGTTGAAGCAATCATGAGAAAAATTGCTGGTCAGTTACATAAAAATATTGAATTATGGGGTTTAACTGGCTTACTACACGACCTTGACTATGAATACACTGAAAAAAACCCTGAAAAACATGCAACAATAACCGCCGAATTACTAGATGGACTCATCCCTTCAAAATCCATTCATGCAATCAAATCTCATAACTACATTCACACCGGCCACCTTCCCATATCAAAGATTGATAAAGCACTTATCTCTTCGGATGCAGTCTCTGGATTAATCATCGCTTCAGCTCTAGTCATGCCTCATAAAAAATTATCAGAGGTAACACCTAGAACAGTAAGTAAAAAATTCTCAGATAAATCGTTTGCTAAAGGTTGCGACCGTGACAGAATCCTACTGTGCGAAGATATAAATATCCCATTAGAAGAATTTCTCAACACAAGTTTAACTGCGTTACAAGAAATCGCATCAAATCTAAAACTTTGAACAAAGACAAACATAAGAAATGTTTATTACTATCCTAAGAGATAGCTTATAAAAGATTAAAGGAAAGAAAGGACTTGTGATGCTGTGAATCAAAAAAATAAACATCAAACTTCTCAGGAGCAAATTCGGCTGAGGTTACCAAGACGAAATTCTGGTGAACTCTTTGCTATCGCTGAGCAACTCATGGGTGGATCTCGGATGAACGTTGTATGTGCAGATGGAAAATCAAGACTTGCTCGCATTCCTGGCCGAATGAAACGAAGAGCCAGAGTAAGAGCTGGGGATTTACTTATCGTCGTCCCATGGGACATCCAAAACGATAAAGCAGATGTCATCTACCGATATACCAAAACACAATCTCGGATTTTAAGTAGGAGAAACCTTCTTCCAGAGAATTTAGATGTGTTCTGATCGCGATTTTTTAAATAAAAGCCAGAATAAAAAATTGGATAATGCAATTCAACGGATGATTCAACGTCATGGTGTTGATCGGAAAACCGTTGATGAAGTTTTTGATACTTCCACCCTGCTCAGTATTGAAAAACTTATTTCCAATAGAATAATTGATTATATTGATTTTCCAATTTCAACAGGTAAAGAAGGAAATGTTTTTCTGGCAATGACCCCTGAAGAAAAACCAGTCGCATTAAAGATCTATCGAATTTCAACAGCCACATTTAAACATATGACTCAATACATCCTAGGAGACCCTCGATTCCAATCATTTCATAAGTCAAAACGAGATATTGTCTTTGCTTGGACATCCAAAGAATTCAAAAATCTAGAACTTTTACATTTTAACCACATTCCAGCTCCAAATCCTATAAAAAAAATCAATAATATACTAGTCATGGAATTCATTGGATCAAATAGGCAACCGGCACCATTATTAAAAGATATAGAAATTCCCAATCCTCAAATCGTATTCGAACAAATTATCCAATACATGAAAAGCATGTTTACCAAAGCGAATCTCATTCATAGCGACCTTAGTCCATTCAATATCCTTTATCATAATGACACCCCAATCCTCATCGATCTTGGACAAGCAGTCCTCAAAAATCATCCTCAAGCAACGGAATTTCTCTACCGTGATATTCATACCATCCAAAAATATTTTAAACGTTATAAAATAAAGGCTCCCCCTGCAGAAACATTATTCCAACAAATTACTACTCAAGATAAGGAGGACTCTACGTGAAATACGTTCGAATTCCAATGAATCGAATTGCAGTACTTATAGGCCATGAAGGAAAAACAAAACGATACATTGAACAAAAAACTAAGATCCCCATCGAAATTAACTCTGAAACTGGAGAAGTAACCATTGATGACCATGAAACAGAGGACCCGTTCATCATCTTCAAAGTGGAAAACATTATTAAAGCAATCGGACGAGGGTTTTCTCCCCAACAAGCATTCAAATTAATCCATGATGACTACGATTTGTTCATCTTTGATATTCATGATTATGTGAAAAAAAAATCATCACATGTCCATCGAGTAAAAGCAAGGATCATTGGAACGAATGGAAAAACAAAACGAATATTAGAGGAGATCACCGGATCAAACATTTCAATATATGGTCATACTGTCTCTGTAATTGCAAATATCATAGATATCGACATCACAAAAAAAGCAATCGATAAACTATTACAAGGTAGCAAACATGCTACGGTTTATCGATTCGTAGAGCAAAGCATGAAAGAACTACGATTACACCAAGGATTTTAACCATTTTTGAGACTTTTTAATTTATTTTGGTGACCCCCAAAATCAATGAACCTGAAACCATACTTCAACACTATTTAAAATACACCACTTTTTATATAATTAAAAGCAGGTGTTTACCAGCAAAAGAAAAAC
>CAYPUK010000032.1:0-2660 GCA_964414035.1 uncultured Thermoplasmatales archaeon
GGATATACTGGATTGATGCTTCCAGTCATGGAAGATAGTGGACTAGCAAAAAGAAATCAGCAAGGGAATATTTCATTAACCAAATTGTTATCGTATTCATCAGTGTGTGGAACAGGATTAGACACCATTCCATTACCTGGCGATATCTCAGTGGAAACCTTGTATGGGATCTTATTGGATGTTTCTTCATTATCTGTTAAACTAAAAAAGCCATTGTCTGCTCGATTAATGCCAATCCCAGGGAAAAAAGCTGATGATTTCACTGAATTTGATTTTGATTATTTTGAGAATACTACCGTGATGAGCCCATATTAAAAATTAAAGACCTTAGTAAGTTATGAGGAAAGATATGGATCAGAAAGTTGTTGGTGTAAGTATCGTTCTTGCTGCTGCAGTGATGTGGGCGATTGAACCAGTGGTTGCAAAACTTGCGTTTCAACAACAAAGTGGCGTACTCATAACCTCAACGATTCGAGCAATCGGTGTTTCATTTGTCGCATTACTTTATGTTCTTATTCGAAGACCCCCTACAGTAAAAGTGAATAGATCAGATTTTAAGGTACTTGTCTACATTGCCCTAATCGGAACGGTTGTCGCTGATGGATTATACTTGTATTCTTTGACTATGATTCCAGTGGTAAACGCAGTACTTCTTGGACATATGCAACCATTATTTGTGTTATTTTTTGGATTGATCGTATTAACTCATGATAGACTAAATAAAAATGATTACATTGGTATCGGCCTGTTAATGCTTTCAGCTGTTTTTGTTACCACTCAAACCGTTGAAAATGCCTTGTCTCTTCGTTTTGGAAGTGTTGGTGATCTTTTCGTTCTTTGTGCAACTGTTGCTTGGGCATCAACCGCGGTTGCCATGAGAAAATATTTAACTAGTCTTCATGCAGGAATCATCACCTTGTATCGTTTTGGGATGGCAGGTCTAGTATTTGGGTTACTAATGCTTTTTTTTGCTGATGGCATATTTTCTTTTTATGCATTATTAGTAGGATTCATCGTCGGTATTGGAACGGTTCTGTATTACGAAGGATTAAAACGATTAAAGGCTGCTCAAGTATCCGGATTGGAATTAACCGCACCTTTTTTTGCTGCAATACTTGGGTTTGTTGTACTTGGTGAAACCGTGACCTCTTTTCAAATAACTGGGATGATCCTCGTACTTGTAGGAGTATGGTTTATCTCTCGTCATGAACCATTTAAACACCAGAAAAAGAGTGTTTCAAAAGAAAAAATTTGAAAAAAAAGAGCTTTGAAACTATGAATCAAAAACAAGTTGTCGCAATCGCTTCTTTTTTCAAAGAATTGGGAAAAGAAACAATACAGACTGCTTTGCCCTTGTTTACCATTATGATCCCTGTAAGTATCTTTGTAAAAATATTAGATATCTTTGGCGGAGTTACCCTTGCTGGAGAACTCATTGCCCCATTGATGAACCTTGTTGGACTCCCTGGTGAAATGGGCTTAGTATGGGCTTCAGCAATGATTACTAATATTTATGGTGGATTAATTGTTTTTATCACTGTTTCAAAGAATTTGGTGTTAACTACAGCTGATGTTACCATATTAACTTCGATGATTCTTGTCGCTCATAGCCTTTTTGTAGAAGTAACTATAGCAAAAAAAGCTGGAGTGAAGGTTTGGTTTACGTTACTACTTCGGATTGGTGGCGCTATTCTTTTTGGCTGGTTGTTACATGTGTTCTTTAGCCTAACCAATATATTATCTGGGCCTGCAGTGACAGCTTGGAAGCCTGAACCAACGGATGCAACATTATTATCTTGGATTATTGGACAAGTACAGAATTATGTGCTCATTTTTTGTGTTATCTTTTTGTTATTGTTGCTTATGAATCTTTTGAAACGATTTGGTGTTTTAGATAAGATTAATACGTTTTTAGAACCTGGTTTGGAATTACTTGGAATGAGTAAAAAAGCAGCGCCTTTGACCATCATAGGATTAACATTAGGGATTTCTTATGGAGGAGGATTGATTATTAAGCAAGCTCGGTCCGGTCTTCTTTCTGCAAAGGATTCTTTTCTTTCCGTTAGTTTAATGGGACTGTCGCATAGTTTGATTGAAGATACATTGTTAATGGTGACAATGGGTGGTTCACTGATTGGAATTTTATTTGGTCGAGTGTTTTTTACGATTTTGATCATGTTTTTATTGATTAATTTTTTAAAGCATATTTCTAAGCATCAATTCAAAAGATATTTTTATGATTGAAATCGGTGAAAAAAGAAGTCTTAATCCTTATAGGCAAACGCTGAATGGGAAATAAATATTGATGCAATGAGTGTTATCATCAATGATCCGAAAAAAGTAAGCATTAGAAGCGTTATCATCCCAGCAGTGATTTTTACGAGAGGTTGATTGTACATAGAAACAAGACCATATTAAAATATATTTAATATTATAAAAATTTTATTTTACAAGATTAATCGATATTAACAACGTTCTCAATTATCAATACTCTATTCGTTCAAATCAGAAAGAATCTGTTGAAGATATGAAAAAATCTCAAGAATCATACGTGGCAACCCAACAGGCATACTCACAGGTAATGGGTCAGACCAAACACTTTCAGCACCAGATTCATCTCGAGCTTTTACTTTCACTTGGAATTCACCACGAGTATCCCA
>CAYPUK010000033.1:0-3246 GCA_964414035.1 uncultured Thermoplasmatales archaeon
ATCGCAGATGCCTTAGGGAGATGGGAAATAAATTTGTTTCAATAGTGGCAAACAACTACGATAAAAACCTGATTACCTATACGGATGCCTTAAACTTTCTTTCAGTGAAATCAAGAAATTTCGATAAAGTACTCGCAAAGGCGAAACAATGAAGCAAACCTGCTACATCATTGACACCTCTTCTCTTATCGAATTAAATAAACATAATCCTATGGATATCTATCAGACCCCATGGAAAAAATTAGAAAACTTGATTAAAAAGAAGAGACTCTTTGCTCCAAAAGAAGTGCTTAATGAAATCAATCAGTATGATGATACATTAGCATCATGGGCAAAAAAGCATGCGGACATGTTTAAAGAATACAACAAAAATCATTCAAATCACGTGCAGAAAGTGTCCGCCACCAGCCAACCTTTGCACGCAAAACCTGTCAGCCCGCTTACTGCAAAACACCTACCAGCCAACAGAAGAAAATAACACTTATTATCTACCATAAAAAAACCATTGACTCAACCAAACTAAAAAAATTTCTACCTACCGAGCAAACCCTGCAAACGGTGTCTGTTTTTCCCCGTTATTTTGCAAACGGTGTCTGGTGAATTACGCGCGAAGGGTGTCTGTTAACCCATCTCAATTTTATCAAACTCGGCAGGTGAATCATATATGAATCTCGGGCAGTTAGCCATTATGAGAGACAGTAGGCATTCATTATGAAGAATGGCAAGTGGTCATTATGAACGTCGTCATTTATCGGGCGAAATAATTTTCGTACTCTACAGTACCATTAAAGAAGCAAAAATATTAAATATTATTACTTATATAATTATATGCACTGAAATAAATGAGGATAGTCTTATGGAAACGTTAACCATCTCCACTCCAAAGGAACTGGAGCAATTAAAGAAAAAATATCCAACAGTTAACTGGAACAAGGTCATGAAACAAGCACTCCTTAAAAAACTTGAACAACTAAAACAATTCGAACAATTTCAAAAAAGAGGTGACTGATGCATGGCCACCACAACCATTACCCTCTCAGAGAAAACAAAAAGAGAACTCAATCAGTTCTCTTGGGTGAATTGGTCAGAAATCGCTCGAATCGCCGTTCTTAAGGAAGCAAAAAAACAAGAACGATTCGCTCACATTGAAAAAATCCTAATGAAAAGCACACTAAACGATGAGGATGTAAAAAAACTCGCAGATGAAGCAAGCAATCGTCTTGCAAAACGATATCAAAAAAAACTGAGGCAATCGTAAATGCTTCTTGTTATCGATGCAAACGTGGTCATTTCATCATTAATAAGATGGGACTACCCTTAAGGTCTTTAAATATAATGCACAACGGACCGCTTATGAGTTCATCGCTCCTGCTTATTTATTTTCAGAACTCAACAGAAAACGAATACAACGATTTTCATCACTTACAACAAAGGAAATTGATGAAACATTTACGCTCATCTCCGATCAAATACAGATGATTCCATTCACCATGTTTTCTGATAAGTTAAAAGAAGCTATGGATCTCAATTTCAAAGATTCTCCTTATCTAGCACTTGCAATGACGTATAATTGTCCCATATTCTCTGGAGATAAAGGATTAAAAAAACAAAAAAAGGTATCCGTGTTTTCTCCAAGAGAACTGCTTGATAAGATTACTAACGAGTAATACGTATTGAAGATATGATCTGAAAAACTAATTTGATTCATAAGCAATCTTCATTCCTTCTTTGTTTTTTTTATTTCACAAAAAATCACTAATATCAACGATTTCAATATCTGAAAACGTTTTATCTATCTTGTTCTTATCTGGAACAAACAGTATCTTTCGTTTCGCTGAAACCTTACTAAGATTTTCTGAAACACGAGCAAAATCAATACGTTTACCCCATTTTACCTCTAATGCGATTTCAGCAGATTTGAATTTCAATAAACAGCCATCTATTTCATACTCCTTTTCTTGAACAATATGTTCATGCAAACCAAAACGTTCAGAGAGAAACAGTCTGATGTTGTCTTCAACGATCAATGGCATGATCTCATCGATAATATCTGTTATTTCAGATTCAACAAGCATTCTTTCGCTGATATTGTATTTTTCATCAGCATAATAAAAGATCAATGCTAATGGTGAAACATGTTTATACACAAATCTATTCTTCCTATAAACTGGTATTTTTCTGATGATGCCAACTTCGATAAGATTTTTCAAGTATTGCTGTACTAAACTTGGATCATCCTTTTTCAACAATTTCCGGGAGAACAAATAACTTGAGATCTCTCCACTTTTTGTTTTTCCAGCAGCAATCGCTCGAAGTATTCCTTCATACATCGCTGATATCTTCCGGTCTTCCTCTATAAAGATCTCCCCGATAAGAGCAGGAATGGTTTTCACATTATATTTCATTATTTTCGCAAAAAAAGATCGTGGCTTATCTGCTTTTTTGAAAAAATCAATGGTAAGTGGTTCGCGAAGGATAATGCCCATTTCAACCAATGTTTTCTTGTCTAACTGATCTGATTGTAATGCTTGTACGGTATCAGTCAATGAGATGATGGAAAGAGGAATTTCTGCAAAAAATCCTAGGATTGGAGATTGTTTGGAGAACAACTGATGAGAAAGAAATAAGGTTGAGGAAATAAGAATCAATTTACCTGTTTTTTCAGTGTACTGCAAGAGGTCTAAGAAGTCAGAGCCCAACCGGTGAAATTCATCGATGACCACGGTTTGTTGATTTTTTAACGCTCTTTTAAAGATGGTTTGAAAGGTATCAACTGAGATCTGGGTTTCATCCTTTTTTGAGATGATACTTCTGTCTCGTTTCACAAAGAAATATTCATCATAATCAAGAAAATGTTCCACTAGAAAGGTTTTCCCTGTTTTTCTTCGCCCGTAGATCAACAACCATTTATTAATATCCTTGATCTCGCCGATCTCCTTTCTTTCAATAATCATCATTAGTATAATGGCCATTATACTTTTTATATATTTGCTTTTTTCACCTCACATCTCGTCATTTGCTTCACGTTCTTTGTTAAAATCCGTGAGATATACTAATATATACTTGGGATAATGTGGTACAAGCCGTTATTAAAATCGATGATCGTTTAAATCGCGTCCTTAACATTGTCAAAGCAAAATATGGATTCAAAGATAAAAGCCAAACAATCGAGTATGTCATAGAAAAATATGAATCTGCTTTTTTAGAACCAGAACTTAGACCCGAATATGTCGAAAAACTAGAAAA
>CAYPUK010000034.1:0-1844 GCA_964414035.1 uncultured Thermoplasmatales archaeon
GCCCGAACTGGAAAATCTTCATAAGGGGATTAAAGGAGAAGATACACGAACAATTCAGATGACCCTCGAGATTGTAAATCAAGTTATCATTCATAAGCATTGTTTTAACCATGATCTTCTCGCATATCGATATTGACCAAATAACAATTACATACAAAACCTATCAGCTATGTATCACGTACAAACACTATCAGCCAACAACCATCCCTTGAACGCAAAAAGTATCAGCCAACACCCACAAAACCCACACCATAAACCGGCACCTCAACAGAAGAAAAAAACATCAACCACACTCCATAAAACAAACCATTGACTCAACCAAGCTAAAAAAATTTCCACCTACCTAGCAAACCGTGCAAACGATGTCTGTTGACCTCTCTTTATTTTATCAAATGTCGGCAGAGTTTGATCATCTCTTTTGTGGAAAACACAAGGATTTCATCTTGTTCTTTGAACAATGTATCATTTGTCCAGATAGAAGAATCAGACCACAGGGCAAGTGCATAAAAATCAATATCCTTAAGGAATTCTTCATATCTTTTTCGATCGGATTTATCAAAAAGTTGTGAAGCTTTCTTAATTGATGATGCATAGGTATCAAGCGGAATAAAATCTATGGATAACCCCATCTGTTCACTCTTTTGTTGAAATGTTTGATGAGAACATTTTGATTTCTTGATGATCTCTTGTTTATGATGCTGAATTTCTGTTAATGCATATTCTGGGGAAATAAAATGAAGAGGAAGTTTTAAGATTTCATGAATAATGGATTGCTTCCAGTAATACGTGATCAAAACATTAGTGTCCACAACAAGTTTCATTTAAAGCAATCCTTTCTTTTGTAATTCCTTCACTCGTTTTCCCCGATCTTTTTCAACAAGATCAATGCCCCAATCAGAGAGAGCTTGGTCCTTTTTCAGTTTTTCAAGCATTCGTTGTTCCCATTGCAGTTCATCTACTTTTTGCATAATTCTTTTACGAATATATCCAGACCAATTGATCTCAGGGAATTGATTCATGAGCTTCTTTGTTTTTTCAGGAACCGATAAGGTGATTGATACCATACTACATCATCTCAATATAACATAATTACGTTAAAATATTTAAATATGTTGATACACAATTATTTTTTGCAATAATAGCAGTGGTCATACGAATAGAGAAATCCAGTGAAATCCAAACACCAACTAACAGAAGAAAAACACTCATCTCACCGGACGCAGAACAGCCCGATCCACCTCAATTGCTACCAACTTCATCTACCTTCTAGTGTAAACCATGCAAACTTTGTCAGTTCTCCTCTCCTTTTCTGCACAAATCGTCATCCGAATCACTTGCGAAAGGTATCTGGTCCGTCTGATCTCATCGTAGTATCACAGGCATTTTTGCACGGATACTAAAAAAGGGAGAGAACATGATTTTAGGTAAATCTTCTTTGCTTATTACTCCAAACGCATATAAAATCATCAAAGAATGTTTGTTTTACTACTTTTAAGCATATATTTATATACGTGATATATACTAATATATATTTGGGATAATATGGTACAAGCCGTTATTAAAATTGATGATCGTTTAAACCGCGTCCTTAACATTGTCAAAGCAAAATATGGATTCAAGGATAAAAGCCAAACAATCGAGTATGTCATAGAAAAATATGAATCTGCTTTTTTAGAACCAGAACTTAGACCCGAATATGTCGAAAAACTAGAAAAGATCCGTAAAGAAAAATACACTCGATATAAATCCGTTGAAGAATTAAGGAAGGAAACAAGCTAAAAGGTGTCATCTGTGCACAATTTTGATGTAAGTGACAACCTTGAAAAAATACTTAAAAAGTTATC
>CAYPUK010000035.1:0-17579 GCA_964414035.1 uncultured Thermoplasmatales archaeon
AGTGAGATAAGGGCAAGCCCTTATAATCCCTTCCGCCTTCCCTTCCTCGGCACGCCCTCTCTTCTTTCGGTCATGCCGCATCGCCGGTCGGCGGGAAAATATCAAGGGTTTGTTGACGATCATCAATGATTTTTACATGATGATGCTTTTGTTGATCACGTAAATATTGCGTTGACTCCTCAAAATTTTTTAATCCAATTGACTGATAGTGCTCGTAACCACTCCAAAACGCTCCCTTTGGATATCGTTTGCGGAAACCAGGATGATTCTTAAACATTCTTTTCGCGGTTTCCGATTTCAAGATGATCTCCGCGTCTTCAATGGAATATTTTTTTGGAATGTTCACTTGAAAGTGAACGTGGTTATCCGCAAATCCAAACTCCCCAAATTCAAAACCAAGGGACTCCAATTCTCTTAACCGGTGCTTACAGGTGTCAATATGGGATTGTTTACGGAAGCATCGATACCTTTTTTTGGTGACAAACAGCATTTCAATCCAATTGTTCCGGGTGTCACCCGAAATCTTTTTAGCGCTAACGCTGGTTATTTCTTTCAAAAATACGCACTTTCCTGTCGTGCCATTTATGGGCAAGCCCGCAGTGGCTTGCCGCGCGCGACATATTTTAGAAAAGGTTATTCAGAAAAAAAGATATCGGCCTTTCATCTCCGGGCCTTCACTTCACTCAGTCCCGCAGTATTCTCGGCCTAAAAATAACATTATTCATTAGTAAGGAAGGATGAAATAATGAATGGAAAAAACAAAGTTCAATTTGTTGGAGTTGGACTGATATTTGGTGCTACTTTTGGTTCAACTATTGGTATATTTTTTTCTCAACTTCCACTTTTTACTGCAATTGGAGCAGGATTAGGAATAATTACCGGTTCGATTTTAGATTCAGTTTTATCCAAACGAAACTGATTCATTATCTATGACGAGTTGGTAAGGTGAAACAAAAGGTTGATCCTTTACCTTTTCCTTTACTTTCAACCCATATTCTACCACCATGTTTTTCAATGATTCTTTTACAAATTGGAAGACCTAGACCACTACTATCAAAATCATGACGGCTTTGATTAGCTTTATAAAATTCATTGAACACATGCTCAATTTGATGTTGATTCATACCAATGCCATCATCATTAATTGAAATGGTAATTTTATCATCATGTTTTTCAGCTGAAAAAATAAGAGTTACCATATCATCTTTTTTGTATTTTACCGAGTTAGTTACAAGATTATCCAATACTTCGAATAACTGCATTTCATCTGCATACACCATCATGTCTTTTGGAACACTATTAAGAAAAGTCACATTGTTCTCATTAAAAAACGAAGCATTCTTTTCAGTCATTTGTTCAACAAGGTCATGTAATGAAATTTGTTCGAAATCAAAAGAGGTGTTGGGTGAATTCAATCGTGCCAAGTCAAGTGTTTTCTTCACCAGATTTTTCATGTAAAACACATTTCGTTGAATAACCTTTAACATTTCCTTATCCTTTGGATCAGTAACATGGTTTTCAATAACTGGCAATAAACTGACTAATGGTCCTAAAGGTGTTTTAAGATCATGACCAAGCTGATTGATAAAATCATCCTTTAGTTTAATTACTTTTGAAAGTTCCTTAGTTCTTATAGAAACAATGTGTTCAAGGTTCTTATTTAATAGTTTTAATTGCTGATGAGCATTGGAAAGCTGTTGTTCAGATCGTTTTTGTTTTTCAACTAATCTTGCTAATTTAAGATTACTGTAACTTAATTTAGATACCATTTCAGAAAACTTTGCATAAAAATTCATTACGGTAGAAACTGTTTTTTCATCCCATCGAGGAACTTGATCAAGCGCCTTCAAATATTTTTCCTTATCAAATCCATATCGATCAGCTTGCTGTTCAAAGAACGAATAATCAACTTCTTCATTTTTTAAAAAAAACTGACCAAGAAAAACAGCCCCCATCCGTTTGCCGCCAAGAATAATTGGTGTTGCCATATCCCACATGTTATTCTTACATTTGTATTTTACATACTCTCCAGGTTCCACATGTTGCGAAAGATAAATATCACTTTCAATACAATTCTTCTTCGTCTCTGGATGTACACGATGAAATTGCGTGCAAATATCCTGCCAACCAGTTGCTACTAAAATATTTCCATTCATATCAAGAATGCCGATACCAATATGCGTAAGTTCATAAAAATCATCCATAAGAGATTGCAATTGATCACTATTAATGATATTAGCAAAATCTTCTCTCGTTAACTTTACATCTGGTGAAAGTACCGAATCTAGTTTCAATCGTAATTTCTTTTCACTTTCGCGAAGCTTTTGCTCAGTTTTTCGTTGTTTGGTTACATCATGCAGGGTCATAAATACTTGATATGGTTTAGATTCGCCCTCTTTAAATTGCGGAAAACCATTTACTGTTACCCACACATATTCCTTTCTTTTCTGGTTATAGACACCAATAATTTCATTACAAACAGGTTTCCCAATTCGCAATGCTCGATAAGATGGATGATCTTTCCCAGATATTTTTTCTCCTTGCTCATCAATAATGTCCCATTCGGGTGATTCTGATGTCCGTCCAAGGAACTCCTCCCGGCTTAATCCAAATAATTCAAGTGCTTTGTTATTCGCATCAATTAATGTTCCATCAAAATTTTGGTAAATCGCTCCCTGTTCCATCCGTTCAAAGAGCGTTCGATATTTTTTCTCACTTTGCTTTAATAACAGTTCTTTGTTCTTTTTATCTGTAACATCATCATAAACTGCAACGATCTCACCAGTTGGTAATTTATAAATCCGATTTTCCCGCCAACTTCCAGAATCACGTTCATCTTTATACACTCTCGCTGGAATGAATTCTGATTCCCCTGTTTTCCAGACTCTCTGAAATATCTTAAAAAGGCCTAATTCTTTTACTCCTGGAAAAACCTCAGTTACTCTTCGTCCAATAACATCTTCTCGTTTAATATTTTCAATTTTTTCAGCGGAAGGATTAAAATCCTTAAAAATAAAATCATCACCATTATCAACAGCTTCATAAACAGCAACACCACTTTTTATGGTTTCAAAAAGTGATTTAAATTTCAATGCATGTTCAGTTTTTTCTTTTTCCGCTTGTTTTACAGGAGTGATATCTACAGAGATTCCTAAAACGCAGTATTCATCTTTAAATGTAACTGGAATTTTTGTGGTTCGAAAATAATGAATACTCCCATCGTTCCAAGTGAATGGTTCTGATGGCACAATTTGTTTTTCATGGGATTCAATAACCTTTTTGTCGATATCCTGGAAAAAAGATGCTTCAGTAGGTTTTAGTACCGCTTGATCTGCAAAATCCTCATCTGTTTTACCAATCATCTCTTCTGGATGAGTTTGGTAGAGATCTGCTATTGTTTTATTAGCTATGATATATCTTCCGTATTTATCTTTGATATACATACAATTTGGACTAGAATCAAAAATCAATTCTAAAACGGTTTTTCGCTCTTCTAAAACATCTTCTAATACTTTTGTTTTTGTTATATCTCTAGATATCCCAACAATTCCAGCAAGATTTTGTTGTTCATCATAAAATGGCACTTTACTTGTTGAAACCCAATGAGTTTTCCCATCAGCAAATACTAATTCTTCAGGCTCATTAATTTGAGGGATTCCCGTCGTCATTATCTTTTGTTCATTTTTTTGAATCTGATCAGCAGAATTTGGAAAAAAATCGTAATCTGTTTTACCAATAGCATCGTCAGGATTAGCCAAACCAAATGCTTCAGCTGTTTTTTTATTAATTTTAATGAATTTCAAATCTTTGTTTTTAAAATAAATATAGTCAGAATGGTAATCTAATAGTATATGAAGAAAATTTTTATCTTCATAAAAATAATTATCAAATGATTTATTTTCTATAATAAAATCAGAATCTGAGGATGAATGACTTGCATTACTCATATGAATTCCTCCATCTTTCCTTGAAGCCCTAAAATGAAAATTGGAAAATCATTTTAGTAATCAATTAATAAAAGGTAATACCGTCATAGTTTAAAATATTACTGAAAAAAGAGGTTTAAATTAAACGAAATATTTAAAAAAAATATTTTTGATTGAAATTTTACAAAAATTATCTTTTGTTTTTTTTAGGGATTAACTGAATATATCATGTAAATTTAATTTTCATTTTTGCCAATCGATAGAACTAAAAATTGTATACATTAAAAACTATTTTTTCAATTATTTTAATTTTTTATTTTTAAATTGACGTAATTCATAATTAAGTCAACATAAATTATATAAATAGATAAAACTTATGAATGAGGGAGGTTAATTTATGAACACAATCTTTAGAACTCTGTTAATTTTTTTTGCAATACTATCAACAGTAACTGTTGCTTCAGCTCATGTTCCCTACATCGAAAGATCTGATTATTCAGAGGAAAACCCATTTTATGTTTGGAAGATGATTGAGAAATCTAAAGCTTTTTATTCCTGGTTAGAAACTAATGGAGAAAGAAGCGATGATATTGATGTGTTTAAATTCACGGTAAGAAACAAACCAATCAACATTTACGTTGAACTCATTGTTCCAGTTGTAAATACATATTATGAGGATTTCGTTCCGTGGTATGCACTTATTGGCCCTAATTTACCTGAGATTACTGAAACCCTTCCTTTTACTGTTCCTGAGGGGTATGGTGGAATCATAATGGAAAATGTTGAACCTGGTACTGAAAGAGAAACGTTTTTTGAACCATTCGGCGGTAAATCATACTATACTGGGCCGATTTTAGATGAGAATATCACTGAACCTGGCACATATTATCTTTATTGTTGGGATCCTTATGAGATGGGCGGGGATTATGTGTTAGTCATCGGGAAAGGAGAATTTTTTGGTCCTATCGACATCATAAGGGGACTGATAAATACCATTATCATTCGTAGAGATGGTGAATTACACGTCCCCACACATTCATTTCTCTAGTTTTTTGGAAGAAGGAACATAAAACATCTTTATAGATATCATCACTATCTTATTTTATAAAGTTGCTTTGTATTTGTTATCAATCTTTGAACAAGTTTTTGGAGGGAGGGAAGAAAGGTGGTAAATAAAAAAAAACATGATAATAAGCCACCTTTCTCTCTTTACATCTTAATATATATCAGACGGTATTTAATGATTGTTCCCTAATAAGGATAATTTAGTACTAAAAAAGGGTTAATACTAATATGCTTTAGTAATACAATGATAAAATATATCTAAATATAAACCTTTTTTAATATATTTAATGGTAAATCATTGACCATTTTAGGTTCTCTGTTATTCATAGAAATGAATAAATTATTTTTTTATCCCTATTTTTACATAATTTTTTTATATATTTTAGATATTCTTATTATATGTTAATGGGGGAGGGCAGGGGAAAAAGGAAAAGAAAGGTCAAACTGACCTTTTCTTTCTTTTCATACTCAAACTAAAATTAATTAAAGGTTAAAAACCATTATTTTACTATAATATGAAAATTGACATAGAAGACATAAATGAATTTAATGAATTAGATAACATTGTTTCAAATCCCAATCAATACAGATTACTATGTCAAATTATGTATCAAGGATCTTATGATCTCATTTTAATTACTAACAAACTAGGAAAAATTATTTCAGTAAATGAAGCAGGAATAGATTTTTCAGGTTTTAAAAGAGAAGAAGTTTATGGAAAATTTTTACTTAAATTACCTGGAGTCCTTAATAAAAATGAATTTGGAAGATGCCTTAAAGTTTTTACCGATGCAATTCGTGGAAAACCATCATATGATTTCAAAACATTTCTCGTCGATAAAACCGGATCAAAACACACCATGATCTTTAACGTATTGCCCATTAAACTAGATAAAAAAGTAAAGTATGTCATGCTCATCGCAAAAGATATCACCGAACAAATACAAAATGAAAAGTTATACCGAGAATCAAATCAAATAAAAACATATCTTAACAATATTATCGATAGCACCAATGAAGTCATATTCGGAATTGATTTAAAAAACAAAATCAGAACCTGGAATAATACAATGATTTCATTGACTGGTATTCCACTTAAAAAAGTACAAGGAAAAAAAATCACGTCACTTCATATTTTTTCTAACTCTAAAGAATTCATTCAGTATGCCAACCAAGTGAAAAAAGGTTATAATCAAACCTATGATGAATTAATAATTACGACGAAAACAGGAAAGGAAAAACTTCTTTCTGTTTCTGGATCAATCATTAGAGATAGCGATGGTGAAATCAATGGCGTCATTTTCATTGGAAGAGATATCACCGGTCAAAAAATATTACATGGGAGACTCTTACCCGGTGATTGTTACCTAAAAACTGGTGAGAATCATATATCTTTATTGTATTCACTTAATGATCTCATTCAGGAGGGCTACCACGGTTTAATTGTCACAAGATTTTTAGAAGAAAAACACGAGCTTCTCTCAAAGAAATCTAAGGTTGAAATTTTTTATCTTGGAGAGAGAATAAAGAAAAACAATAGAAGTATTCAGAATTCAACTGATCTAGTAACCTCGATTCAAGAATTTATTAAAACCCATGAAAAATCCGTAATTCTACTTACACGTTTAGATTATCTTTTCATTACTGAATCATTTAATTCAGTTCTCAAGAATCTTTATAAAATCACAGGTCAAGTTAAAAATACAGATTCAATTTTGTTATTACATTTGAATACAAAACTTTTAACTGAAAGGGAACAGGAATTCTTCATGCAAGAATTCGACACGTTTCCCACTCGAAAGATGAAAAACATCTCTTTAAATGATTCAATGTATGAAATCTTAGAATTTATCTATCTACAGCAGAAGATGAAAATGATGGTTACCTTTAAGAAACTAGGTAAAGAATTATCTATTTCCAAATCTACTGTAGCAAAAAGAGTTAAATTCCTTGAACAAAATGGATTGATATTAACCGTCAAGATTGGTCGGTCGAAATCAATTTCATTAACAGATCAAGGAGAAGCCATCATTAAACAATCAAAGAAAGAACTGAATAGATTCACTTAATATATTTGTACCAAAATAGAAAAATCAGGGTCAAATATAGAATAAACCTTCATCCTCACTTATCTAGCAGGAACTATTTTTTTAAAAAATACTAAAAAAAGGATAACAATCCTTTCAAACTATCACTACTCTCATTCAACATCTAAATCATTCTAATCATCCACCTGATAAAAAATAAATGTTCATAACAAAATGTAGTATCTTTTCTAGAAATACTTAGAAGGCAATCATGATTTCATCAAGGTTATACTAACATGATCAGCATATCATGCCATTTCTAATTTTTCAAGAATAAACTCTTTGGTCTCAGGTTGAGGAAATAATAACATCTTAATGTCAAACGATTTCTTACCATTACAAGTTAAATCTACATCAAACAACACTACTTCATCTGATTTCTTACCAAGCTGAATTAAAATGTAATCCATAATCGCTACCGGATCATCATAAGCAAGATACGGCGGACCAGGAATCACTGAGATCTGAAGCAATTCAGCAATACTATTTAAAAACGAGCTCATCATAATATTTCCAATCTCTTGTAACGCAGATTTATACATGTCCTGCAAGTATTCATCCGATTCATCAGGTGTTTCATCAAATAAGAGATCAACAAGTGAAAACGCATCTTTTTCAGACAAAAGCAAAAGGGAATAGGTAGGATATTGATCCGAAATTTTTGTGAATACACCAAAGCAAATACCTTCAACATCACACGCATCTATTGTCTGTTCAAGAGGAAGTATCTTTACGTCAGGTATCCCAATCTGAATATATTGATCAACCATCTTTGAAAGAGCAGTAGCCGCATGAGAAGCACCGATATTTACAAACTCTTGTAAAGAATCCCTCTGCGATTCAGAAAGAACCTTAGAACTACGCTGATGCAAAATCTGATCTATGGTCTTTTTTAATTCGTTTGGAGAAATAGGCTTATTCAAATATTTTTCACTAACAGATGATCCTACTTTTTGACTGAATTGATCTTCTCGAGCAGTAAGAAACACAATAGGAATCTTTCTCCACTCGTTATGTTCTTTTAATTTTCGCTGAACTTCCCATCCGTTCATCCCTGGCATCATAATATCCAATAAAATCAAATCAGGAAGTTCATTATTATTAAGATACTCAAAACATTCAGCACCACTTTTCACAGTGATAAACACATATTCATCACCGTAATAATCTGAAAAACTCATCTGAGTAGCATACAAAATATCTTGATCATCATCTACCATCAATATTTTCTTAACCATCTTTCCCTCAAATCATACGTAAGACAAATATTGTTTAAAAAGTTATCTTTAAAAAAAATTCATTTACATACATAGATACTGAAAATAACAGGTATCATCTCAGATAGTTATAAAAAAAATCGACATGATCCACTGAAAACATTACAAGTTAAATGCTACTATTTCGCATAACATATAGACTCTGAACTACTGATTTAAAGTCATTCATCCCTTATATTTAAACACCCATTCAGTGTACTGTTTTCCAGTTTCCACATCCACATTTCCTGCATTAATCTCATTTTTCCCATCATTATCACAATCACCAATACAAACCACGGCCATCCAGCCGAACGTAGGAAGCACTGCTTCCTCAACATACGTCGATCCATTCCACTGTAAAATATGAGTTTCACCAGCACCAGCTGCAACTTCATTATACCCATCATCATCCGTATCACCAACGTCAATTCCTTCGATTACTGGTTCACCTTCAGGCCAAGTGATATCATATTGAACATCATATTTTTCTCCATCATATTTAAAAATGGATATACGAGGATCATAATAACTAAGGAGAATCTCATCCTTACCATCATTATCACAATCCTTACAAACAATGCCAAATGGATAATCAGATAACGGAGAAGGACGTTGAATCTCTGTAGGAATAAACGCATCTTGTTGGTCATTCCAATTTAACACTACAACTTTTTCAGCATACGCACAAACAATCTCATTCTCACCATCATAATCAACATCACCAACACCTGGCATATACGCATAACCATCAACATCAGGATCATCCCACTCAGCAATACGTTCAAGATATAATCCATTCCACTTAAACACGGTAATCTCACCCACTGGACTAGATCTTCTTCTGAGTTGACCACCACCAAGAATTAACTCGTTTTCACCATCATTATTACAATCACCAATATAGCAATCAGCACTTCCCCCATTATTGAAAAAAATGTATGGGTTTAACCCAATAATCCGATAACTTGAAGACATATACTTATAAACCGTGGTATACCACGTTGCAGCGATTTCATTTTCACCATCATTGGTCACATCACCAATCGCCATCCCACCAGCATCACAATTGACAAAGGGATATAATGGAGGACGTAAGGTATACGTCTCAATATAGGTTTGTTCAGCTTCATCCCATTCCATTACCCGTAACGCTGCATCCCTTCCACTAATGAGAAGCTCGTTTTCTCCATCATTGTCACTGTCACCAATGGGTTGCGGCCCTTGATAACGTGCATCACTCCATGGACTCATCCCATATTCCTTCATCCACTGAATAGTATAACCATCACTTTCACTCTGAATATATGTAACCTGATCAATAGAATCCTTTTGACTGATCGCAATGGTAAGAGTACCAACATTAATCAGCAATATCAAAACCAAGAATACCCCTAAATACAATTTTTTCATATCAACCCTCATTTTATTATCAAGGATTAGTAATATATATTTATCGATAAAAAAATCTGTTATCCTAACCATAGCAAAATTGAACATTTTTTTTATCAGAAAAGAAAACTCTTAAAAAAGATTTAATATTATTCTCTATCTATATTCAACTCTGTTTAAAGAAATGATGGTATTTTGATTATACTGTCGCTCAGAGGGAGTTTTCAAAAATGGCGGATGTTGATACGAACAAAAAGTTAAGCGATAAGATTTCTGAAAAACAGGATATTGTTAACCAACTTCGTGAAGGTGAAAAACGAGGAAATCTTATAAACAATAAGTCACAATCCTCTGGTGGAATGGAAGACGCCAAACAAGGTTTTTATGAATCCGATGATGATTTTTTTAATTCAATCAGATCGAATGATAACTCACAATTAAAAACGTTTGATGTTCAAGAAGAGGAAATGCTCTATCATTCAGTTGTTGAATTATTTCCTGATGGCATCTTCGTTCTTGATTTGAAAGGAATTATTCAATCATGTAATGCCACTGCTGTTACACTTCTTGGTTATTCAAAGGAGGAACTCATTGGACATAAATTTTCTGAGATGAGCAAGTTTGATGAAAAGGGAATTGCAACATATTTGAACAACTTTGATTCAATTATTCAAGGGAACATCATTAATCCTTTTGACCTGAAAATTCAGAAAAAAGATGGAACCTTATTTACCGCTGAAATTAGAACGAGATTGTTAACGCAAAACGGTAAAAAATTCGGGATACAAGTAATCACTCGAAAGATAAGTGATATAAAAATTCAAGATAGAAAAATTAAGGAAAGCAAAGATAGTTTGCAAAGAATACTTTCACATATTCCTGATATGATCTCCGTTCATGATCCAGAAATGAATATTATTTATAGCAATTGGAAAGGATTTGCAAATATTCCTGAGGATAAAAGGATTCTCAAGACGAAATGTTACAAAACGTATCGGGGGCTGGATCACATATGCCCTGATTGTAAAGCCGGAATCGTGCTGAATACTAAAGAATCTATTCAAGTGGAGTTAGAGTTACCTGAAGGTGTCTGGGTTGATTTGAGAGTCCTACCTTTGGTTGATGATAATAATGATGTTGAATTGTTTGTAGAATGGGTTAGAGACATCAGTAAGCGTAAGGAAACGGAAAAATCACTGTTGGAGAGTGAATCCCGGTTCCGTGATTTGGTTGACAATACACCAGATTTCATTTACAGCCTTAACCGGGAAAGGCGGCACACTGCTGTTAATCATAGTATATGTACCGCATTGGGACTTGAAGAACATGAGATTATCGGTAAAAACCATTTGGAACTGGGTTTTCCTAAGGATATCTGCGAAGGATGGCACAAGTTACATGACAAAGTGTTTTCCACAAAACAAGTGGTCAAAGCAGAAACCTCCACTCCCATGCCTGATGGCACTAATCACATATACGAGGTTGTATTGACGCCGATATTTGATGAAAATGAAAATGTCGCTGGTATCCGTGGTATTAGTCGAGATATCACTGAAAGAAAAAAAAGTGAAGATTCATTAAAAGAAAGTGAAGAACGTTTTAGGAAACTTTCAAATCTAACGTTTGAAGGCATATTGATTCATAATAATGGTGTTGTTATTGATGTGAATGATTCATTTGTAAATATGTTTGGTTATACTCGAGCGGAACTCATTGGTAAGAATGTTATTCGACTCTTGGTTCCAGAAAAATATCATTCGATAATTAAAGATAATATTGTCCGTAATTATGCCAAACCGTACGAGATCGTGACCCATAAGAAAGATGGAACTTTGGTTCCTGTTGAAATTGAAGCAAAAGACATAAAAAATAATGATCAGGAATTTCGTGTTGCAGCTATTCGAGATATTTCTGAACGGAAAAAAGCTGAGTTTCAGTTGAAGGATAGTAATCGACGGTTAAAGGAAGCTGAAGAGATAGGAAGAATTGGTCATGTAGATTGGGATGTAAGGCAAGGAAAAGCAATTTGGTCGGATATGACTTTTGAGTTGTATGAGCGAGATCCATCGTTAGGCCCGCCATCCTATGAAGAGATAATGAACCTGCATGTATCTGAGGATGCAAGACGATTAAAAGAAGCAGTGGAACATGCTATGCAAACTGGCGAACCATATAATTTAGACCTGAAAGTTCAACTTCCATCTGGAAGAATTGCTTATCATCATATCATTGGAAAACCTATCAAAGATGAACAGGGAAATATCATCAGTATCAGAGGAACTGTACAGGATGTTACCGAAAGAAAAAAATCTATGGACGAATTACAACGTTCTGAGGAAAACTACCGCACCATTTTCAATAATGCAACTGATACGATTTTTATTCATGATTGCACCAATGGAAAAATCATTGATGTTAACCAGACAACTATAGACACTTTTGGATATACAAAGGAAGAGTTCTTTGAGATGGATGTTGGTGATTTTAGCATCAACGAACCACCTTATACACAGGAGGAAGCCTTTGAATGGATGCAGAAAGGAGTTAATGAAGGACCACAACTATTTGAATGGCTGGCAAAAAGCAAGGCGGGAGATCTCATCTGGTTTGAAAACAGTCTCCAACTTGTCCAGATTTCAGGTGAAAAAAGAGTAGTGGTCATGGGGCGCAATATTACCGATCAAAAACAAACAGAAGAAGCATTAAAAGAAAGTGAACGGAAATATCGTACATACGTTGATACTGCACCTATTGGCATTTTCATTGTCAACAAGAGCGGGAAGTACATAGAAACTAATGAAGCAGCATCAAAAATAACTGGATACAATAAAGAAGAATTACTTAGCATGAATATTGCTGATACTCTACCGGAAGAAGGTAAAAAAGATGGATTAAATCATTTTCAAACCGTTGTTGAAAACGGATTTTCGCAGGGGGAGGCCATGTATTTACATAAGAATGGCTCTACACGTTGGTGGTCGGTGGTCGCAGTAAAGTTATCAGAGAATAGATTTCTTGGTTTCACTCAGGATATCACTGATAAGAAACTTGCAGAAAAAGAGATACTGCAATCAAAAAAGGAAACAGAAATGATTCTTAATACTGCTGCTGATGGTATTCGCATTGTCAATAAAGGTTTTAATGTCATCTCATTGAATGATACGTTTTGTGAGATGATAGATGTTTCTAAGGATGAGGCACTTGGAAAAAAATGTTATGATCTGTTCAAATCAGAACATTGCGGAACGGAGAACTGTGCATTAAATCGGGTGTTGAGAACGGGTAGGAAATTTGAAACAGAAGGAGTTCGAATTCGTTCAGATGGAAAAAAGATACCATGCATGATTAGAGCTACTCCGTTTAAAGATGAGAATAATACAATTCATGGTGTCATTGAAGATTACCGGGATATCACTACTATTATTGAAAAGGAAAAGCAACTGCAAAGAACACATGAAGAACTGCAAAAATTGAATAAAGAGTTAGAAGAAAAAGTTGAAGAAAGAACTGAAAAGATTAAACAGTTATTAAAACAGAAAGATGAATTTATCAATCAACTTGGTCATGACCTCAAAAATCCATTGGGCCCATTTGTTCAATTATTACCCGTTCTTAAAAATCATGTTTTTAATGAAAAAGATAAGGAAATGGTTGAAGTGTTGATGCGGAACACTCATTATATGCGGAATCTGGTGAAGAAAACCATTGATCTTGCGAAGTTGAATTCATCGAAAACAAGGTTTTCTTTTGAAAAAGTATCATTAAGTGATCTCGTTGATGAAGTAGCCTCAGTGAATAGTTCTTTGTTTGAGAATCATGAGGTCGTTGTTGAAAATAATGTATCTTCCGATTGTTTGGTGCATATTGATCCATTTCATATTCAGGAGGTCTTTACGAATTTGTTTAATAACGCGGTGAAATATTCAGAGGATAAGCGATGGATTGGTGTTGATGCAGTTATGAAAGATGATTGTGTACTTGTAAGTGTTCGTGATAAAGGAGTTGGGATTTCTGATGAGCAGTTACCCTTTTTGTTTGATGAGTATTATAAAGCAGATTCCTCCCGTCATGATTTCGATAGTAGTGGATTAGGCTTGCCAATTTGCAAACGAATTGTGGAAAAGCATGGTGGTCGGATTTGGGCTGAAAGTAAAGGCCTTGGAAAAGGAAGTACATTTTATTTTACCTTACCATTTATCAAATATAAAAACTGATGATGGGTTTTAACATCCATGGAACCAAATACTGAATTCTTTAATAGAACCAGTGTATATTGAGTATATTGATGCCTTTGAGAAAAACAAAAATCATTGCTACGCTTGGACCGAAAACCCAGAAAAAAAACGTAATAAAAAAATTACTTGCTGAGGGAGTAGACGTTGTCAGAGAAAATTTTTCTCATGGAACCGAAGAGGAACATGGGAAACGTATTGATCTTGTAAGATCACTTTCCGATGATGTTGCAATCATACTTGACACCCGAGGACCAGAGATTCGTACAGGCACCCTTTGTTCACCTATTCATCTGAAAACAAATACAGAAGTAACGTTTGTACACCAAGACACATATGATCAAATAGTAGATCATTCAAAAAAGAAACTCATACCTATAAGTGAAAAACAGTTTTTTGATGTCATTGAAGTAGATGATCTCATCTTATTAGATGATGGTGCAATCAAACTTAACGTAACCAAAAGTAATCAAGAAATCAAGGCTAAAGCGTTAAATGATGGCACAGTACAATCAAAAAAAGCAGTGAATGTTCCCAATCGTGCTTTTCATCTTTCTAATCCAACAAAGAAAGATATTGAAGATATTACCTATGGTATAAAAAAGGAAGTGGATTATATTGCCTGTTCCTTTATCGAACATGCGGATGAACTTAAACGAATTCAAACTGTCTTACAACAACACAATTCACAAGCAAAAATAATAGCTAAAATCGAAAGTGCGACAGGCGTTGAAAACATTGATGAAATAATAAAGAATGCTGATGGCATCATGGTAGCACGTGGAGATTTAGGTGTTGAAATACCTGCTTCTTCAGTCCCAATCATTCAAAAATCAATTATTAAAAAATGTAATACAAAAGGAGTGCCAGTTATCATAGCAACTCAAATGCTGAAATCAATGACTCAACAGTTGCAACCGACACGAGCTGAAGCATCAGATATTGCAAATGCTGTTTTTGATGGAGCTGATGCACTTATGCTGTCTGAAGAAACCGCTATTGGTTCATTTCCCCTTGATGCATTTAGATTCATGGCTAAAGTGATTTCAAAAGTTGAAAAAACACAGGAAGATTTCATTCATCATACTACTCAGAGAAAAAGCAGAGGAATTACTGACGTTATCTGTAAAAATGTCTGGCAGGTTTGTCAGGAATTAGATGTTGACTATATTGTTGCTCATACATCTTCAGGATCTACAGCTTTAAATATTTCAAAATATCGTCCTCATAAACCAATTATAACTTTTACCAATTCACCAGTTATCAAAAGACAATTACGACTTATCTGGGGAGTAGAACCATATTATCTTCCATTTACACCACACTTCCACGACTTAATAAAAGAAACGATATCTTTTCTTAAGGACACCAAAAAAGTATCTAAGGAATCACTCTTAGTTATCACCGCTGGTGTTCCAAATTCAGTATCAGGGATTACCAATCTCATGGAGATACGACGTGTTAAGGACATCCTAAAATAGACTGTAGTACCAATCCGGTCATTCTGAAAGGATTTGAGATGGGTATTCTTCGGTCCATTCACAACCGATATCTTCAGCAAGACGTAAAAAAGGAATTCCGAAAACAGCTAAAAAGATTTGTAAAACAGCCATGATAAAAATATAACCATAAAACAAACCCTAGAAAAACAAATAAATAGTATATGGGATTGCAAATAACACAAGTAATAGACCACAGATGAGTGGATTCCCTCATTCTTTTTGTTCGCAATCACATGAACTTTCTTTATCAAACTAAGCATTTAAGAGTTTAGATACAATATCATTATCTAAGGAATCAACTTGTTCCATTATCTCCTGTTCAATGCAATCCTTTTCAACTACACTTGTTGTTGTTTGAGTACTGAGAATAAGAAAAGTTATACCAATGGAACAGAGAACAATGGTTTTCCTTTTCAATTTCATGGGTCTCTTCTACTTCAAATTGTTTCAATCACCATGAAATAACAAGAATCCACATTATCCGATGCATCACTATCCTCAACATTCAAAATGATCTTTGCTTCATAGAGTGAAACAAACCGTCGCATACCCTTATAGCAGGTGTAATCAACGATAGATCCATGACCATAAGAATGCAACGGATCCATCTCAATTACTTCAGAATGAACAATTTCATTATCTGCAAGTCTTGTCACTTGAAAGGTAAGATTACTTCCCCCATCATATAAACCATTCTCACAATAATACGTATAGTGAAATTGTGCAACTACTAACAGAGTATACACACGAGGAAATGCTTTTCTGAACGGTCCAATCTCTGCTCGAAGGTTCAGTTCATCATCATTTTTTCCATTCATGGCAACAACAAAAGGAAAGAGTGTACTAACCAGCATCAAACAAACCACTATAATTACTCCCTTTCTCAACATTTTTTTCACTTTACCCAACAAACTAGATTAAGGTATGATGAACAATGGACCAATACATAACGCAACTGCTGACGAAGTCGAAGAAATTGCTTCATCACAAGATACTGTCATAGTCACTGAACACGTTCCCAACCCAAAAGCCATACCATTCGTATCAAGAAACACACGTTCACCTGGTTCAACATCTTCAGTCCACATCATCGATTCCTGAAAATTAAACAGTATATTTCCCTCTGCAGTTGCATCAGTGATAGTTACATTATGCGCTGTCTCATCACCAACGTTTCTGACGATTATTTGAAAAGCAAAAACGTTGAAACCGGTATGAATGTAGGTTTCCAACTCAGGGTCAGATGTTTCTTCGTTTACTGCATTTGTAAAAGAAAAACCTGATAGCAATAGCATCAAAAATACAGGTATTGCATAACCTCCTTTCATAAAAATTCCCTCTGTTAATATATTATAAACAAATAGTTATGATTAAGTTCAAATAACTTTGGTTAGAAAGGTTGTGAAAAACCCGAAAGCAAAGTATATTTTCCCATTTATTTCCACAATAGCAATGAAACCTATAGTTTCAACCGCTCAACATCAATCTCATCAGTGAACCGCTCAGCACCCTGTTCAAATGCTCGTTCAACAGCAAACATATCCTTCATCAAGAAAATCCTATCACTACCAAGTTCAGTATGTTCAATTGAATTTTTTAGGATGTTACCATATTTTTTAAATCGGTCAATCTTTACCAGATATTCACTGAAATCATCAACTGAAATAGGGTCAAAACCTTTTAAGAAGAGCATTTTCATGACCTTGTTGCGTTCATCAATAGTTTTACATTCGAATCGAAATGCACTTTCATTATAATATTCTGATAACTCTTTGAATAACTCCCGATCATCAAGATACTGTTTGAAACAGTACAGATTACCGATTTTGAAAATGTTGACCTTTTTTCTACTGATATCAAATTTCATAATCCTTTCAACTCGTTTTTATCAATGGTTGTGACCTCCTCCCGCGGCATAAATGATGGGGCTTCCAGTTTGAGTGGTGCAGTATTGCATGTAACTGCACAAGATACTTTTTTTTACCGGAAACATACCTAGTTTTTATCTGGAAGGTTGGACGTTTGAACGCCATTACTGGCAGTCCTCCTTGATTTGGGCATGGTCACTTCACCATGTCGATTCATGGTAACGCCCCCAGCGCACACTCGACCCACTTGT
>CAYPUK010000036.1:0-2646 GCA_964414035.1 uncultured Thermoplasmatales archaeon
GATCCAATTAATCGATCATTTTCGTTTTTCTCAGGAAGAAGATACGATTTCTTATACACTCTTGCTTCAGTATAAATCGAAATGGAATAATCCTCAAAATAACCACCGTATTTGTCAAGTGTTTTATTCAAAAACTGATAGAACTCGTAAATATTTTTTACCCAAACAACTACATCAAGATCGATTTCACTTTTAATAGTTGCAACAACCCAGGAATATTTATAATCAACAAAATACTGAATGATTTCTTGTTTAACATCTGCTGAAACATATTGAAAATCGATGTAAATCCTAAAAACATCATATCCTAATCTAAAGGTATCGATGAGTGCCCAGTAATTTTCAATGATCCCTTCTTTTTCCATTTTGTTGATTCGATAAGAAACCACGTCTCTTCCAAGACCAACCTTTTTTCCAATCTTACTATTAGATTGCCGGCAGTTTAAATCAAGTTCATACAATATTTTTCTATCCTTCAAATCAATATTTCTCATATGTTTCTATTATTTTGTAAGTCATAAAGCATATTTTAGAATTGTGCATATAGTTAATTATTTAAGTTCAGATGTAATTGAAATAGAATGTTGGATGAGGATGCAACAAGATAAGAAAACTGTTTTACTTATTTCTATGCCTTTTGCGGAAACAAGTATTCCATCGATACAACTTGCCCTACTTGAATCATATTTGAAAGAAGAAAACATCACCGTTTCAACACGACATCTTTATCTTACCATGGCAGATTTTTACGGGCTCAATAATTATAATTTTTTAATAAATAGTCCGAATGATTCATACACTGCTCAAATGATTTTTTCAAAATATGTTTTCCCAAGTCATTGGCAAGAAAACAAGGAAAAATTCAGATATTATTATGAAAACTTTATCGCTAATAGCACTGGTTTTCCTCAAGATTTTGGTTTTGATATCTATGAAAAACAAACCGATAAATTTATGGATTGGATAAAGCAACATATTAACTGGGAATCGTATGATCTGATTGGTTTTACCCTTAATTATGGTCAATTCTTACCATCACTAGCAATTGCAAAACTGATAAAAGAAAATTACCCTGAGAAAAAGATTGTTTTTGGTGGAAGCACCGCAATCAATGAACTAGGAAAAAGGATACTAGAAAATTTTTCTTATGTTGATTATATCGTATCTGGAGAAGGTGAAAAAGCATTATGTTTCTTAGCCAGTACGGTTGATGATTATCAACAGATCCCTGGATTAATCTTTAGAAATGATGACGAAATAGTTTGGAATAAAAATGATAACTATTTAGATATGAACATGCTTCCATATCCTGATTTTGGATCTTATTTTGAACAACTCAACATGGTTTCAAATGAAATAAACCAGTATTATCAATTATATGGAAGACTTCCTGTTGAATTATCACGGGGTTGCTGGTGGAAGAAGTGTACGTTTTGCAATGTTTCAGCATATCATAAGAAATATCGGGAGAAAACATATGATCGATTCATTGATGAATTACTCTTTTTATCTGAGGCATATCAGAGCCTTGATTTTCAAGTAATTGGCAGTACGCTTCCTCCAAAAAATAATGATGTTCTTTGTAAGAAATTAATAAATCTTAACCGTGATTTTAATTTAGTTATTGAATCAAGAGCAGGGCAATTGAAAAGTAGTGATTATACACTACTTAAAAAAGCAGGGTTTACCCATATTCAAACCGGGATTGAATCATTTAGTCCGCATTATTTAAAGAAGATGAATAAAGGAACGCATGTTATTGATAATATTGCTGCATTGAAATTTTGTAAGGAAAACCGGATTAAAAATTCTTATAACATTATTATTAATTATCCAAATGAAGAATCTGTTGATTTTGAGGAATCAAAACAAACTATTCAATTGATCCAAAAATATCTTGAACCACCAACTATCAGTAAATTCATGCTAGGTTTTCAAAGTCCAATTTTTACTAATTTAGCAGAGTTTAATGTTGATCATATTGAACCCAAAGTAATCGATACTATCATGTATCCAGAAAAACTGCTTGAAAAAGATTTTTTCTTCTTCTACTCATTTAAACCAAAAGAGAAGAAAGCGGAGTATCCCTGGTTTGATTTAGTATCGCAATGGAAAAAAACGTATGAAAATCAACAACAGGTAGCAATACGAAGAGATACGCCCATTGAGAAATTAGTTTTTTATTTTAAAGATGGAAAAGATTTTCTTAAAATATTTGATAAACGATTTGGTGATACTGCATTTATTTATACGCTCAATGAACAGGAAAGAAGCGTTTTCTTAGCCTGCAGCAATGTTATTTCAATGTCAGCGTTAACGGCTAAATTGCAACATTTGAATGTTTCTGAAATCAAAGAGATCCTACAAAGTTTTGTTGATGCAGGAATTGTTTTAACTGAAGATGATTTGTATCTATCATTACCGCTGAACTATCACATCTATTATGATAAAGATCCAAAAAATCACGATCAGAACATTGAAGAAATCAAAGCGTACATAAACAACCTATAACGACCTAAGACTCATCCATTTTTTCCTACATCCTCAAATAAAAAAATGTGATTTTGTTAGTTTGTAAGATTTTTTAATAATTGGGATTTATGTATGTTCGTTCACTTTTGTTTTTTGGGGTATGAAGAAGGTGGA
>CAYPUK010000037.1:0-7293 GCA_964414035.1 uncultured Thermoplasmatales archaeon
GATTTTGAAGAAAGTAAACCTGGAAATGTTCGTGAAGACATCGCATTTATCTGTGCTTCGATACTAACTACAAATCCATCATTTACAATAGAAAAACAACAGTTACAACATCAATTTGTTAAAACATATGAACAACTTTCCAACCAGAAAATTAAAGATATATCATTACTTGTTAGAAACGCAGTGAAAAAAACAATTGAGAGAAGGGAAAATAAGAAATCAAAATGAAAATAGATAGTTTTTCATGGAATAAACCATAATTTTGAAAAAAAGGTATGATTTAGAAAAAATAGGCCCGAGTATCATAATTTTTATATATAGACGAGGCCATCCGCAACCCGATGATTCTAAGAGGAAAACAAAACATCATCCCACTTTTAGCAATGGCCGTTCTCATCATTGGATCCATCTCAACATTGTACGTTCATGCTAACCAAACATCAGAATCAACAAATCATGAAACCATACTTATCAATAATCAATCATTTGAAATACAATCATTATTCAATACGTTTTCAAACACTACGATTGAAACTGATGATGGAGAAAAAACAGGGATTTTACTTTCAAAGATATTAACATCAACAACTATCGATTGCCCTAGTTGCTCTTCATATACTCTTAAAGCATCAGATGGATACCAACAAACCGTAAACTGGGATGACATTCAACAAGGAATTTTAACCATGGAAAAACGAACGTATTTTCCACATCTTGCCCATGCATTTTGGGTGCGAGACATTGTACAAATAGAGGTGAAAGAATAACGATGAATAATCTAAAATTTTTTGCAGGAATGCTAGTATTTGGTTCACTTTGGGGATTTTCAGAATGTATCATTGGCCCCATGTTTAGCGACGCAGGATTACCAAGTGGAATGATTATGACCGGGTTTTTCGCATTAACCTTTTTAGTGATGAGCCGACGATTATATCCTCATTATGGAATGCAAGCAGGAATGGGACTAGTTGCTGGAAGCCTGAGAATGATTAACCCGTTTGGTGGATGTCATCTGTGTTCAGCATTAGCTATTATGGCTGAAGGAATGATCTTTGAATTGATATTTTACAGTACGACAACATTTGATTTTAAGAATTTAAACACATGGACCAATAAAATTGGACTCGGAATAGTTTCAGCATACACAGTGTATGTTGGAGGATACATCGTCACTCAAATTCTTACACCACTAACCTATGGTCAATTTTACATCCAGAATCTTATCGCAATGATGCCGCAATACTTGGCAAGAGGACTTCCTGTTGCTTTTATTGGTGCAATCACTGTTCCACTTGCATTAAGTGTTAAAAATGTGAAATTAACCTTGAAAGATGCCTGGTATTATCCAACTACACTTGGGATTAGCGCATTTTGCTGGATTTTTGTTATTGCCAACTGGTTTATTTTCACTATGTAAATACAAAAATTTAGGAGTTTAAAAAAGTATGACTGCAAAATCAATCACAATTGAAGAAACAAAAACTCATACCATTCATCAATGGGATTTTCCAAAACTTATGAAGGCGCACAAACAGCTTAATTCATATGATTATAAAAAACAAAAAATTGACCGAGGATACGCAAATCGAAGTTTACATGTTAATCTAAGTTCAGGGAAAATCAAAGAAAAAAAAGTAACTGAACAAATGAAAAAATTGTTTGTTGGTGGCAGAGGCTTTGGATTAAAATTATTATGGGATGAAATCAAACCCAGTACTCGTTGGGATAGTGATGAAAATGAACTAATCATCACTACGGGTCCATTGTGTGGAGCAACGCAATATGCAGGTAGTGGAAAATCTATTTGTTTAACGGTTTCACCAGCAACGGATATTATTTGTGATAGTAACGTTGGAGGTTTCTTTGGACCATTCCTTAAATTCTCTGGTTTTGATGCTCTTGAAATTCAAGGGAAAGCAAAAGAAGATGTAGTTGTGGTAATTGACGGTGTGACTGGAAAGGTTAGTGTTGAAACTGCGCCTTTAGAAGAACATAATAGTCATCTTCTTGCTGAACAACTCACTTATATGTATGCAAAGGAGGATACGGACAAAGCAAGACAACAAGTATCTGTTGTTTCAGCTGGAAAGGGAGCAGAAAATTCTTACTGGGGAATGCTTAATTTTTCATTTTATGATGTTCGACGAAAAGTACCGCGAGTTAAACAGGCTGGAAGAGGTGGACTTGGGAGTGTTTTGCGTAATAAACACATTAAAGCAATTGTGGTGATTGCTCCGTTTACTAAACCAATTTGGCATGTTTCAAGTGGCCAGAAATTATCTAATATGGTTGATAAGAAAGATGTGGATTTAGCAAAAGTTGATAAGATCATCAATAAATGGAATGCTGATTCAAATTTTGTAATTGAAATGTTTCAAGATATCCAGGAAACGTTTCAACATATTCCTATGAAAGCATTAGATCGAGTTGCTGATAAGACTAGTGTTCCAACAGGACAATTATTTCACATTGCTAGTTTTTATAAATCATTTAGTCTGGAATCAAAAGGTGAAACACAAATTCAAGTGTGTATGGGTACTGCTTGTGTGGTCCGAGGAGCAAATGAGGTACTGGAATCATTTGAAAGAGAACTAGGAATAAACGCAGGTCAAACCACGGAAAATAAGAAATTCAGCCTTGAAAAAGTACGATGTCTTGGATGTTGTGGTTTAGCACCAGTGATTACCATTAATGATGAAGTCATCGGTGGGGTAAAACCAGCTGAAGTCTCTGATATTTTGAAAAAACATGGATTTTCAAAGGAGGGGAACTAATGAATCTTAAACAACTTGAACGCATTAAAAAACAATCTCAAAAAACATTTGATTCCTATAAAGCATCATTACATGTTTGTACTGGTACTGCATGTGTAGCAAATCATTCATTTTCCCTTATCGAAATCTTAAAAAAAGAATTGAAAAAACATAATCTTGAAAAAGAGATTTTAATCGTTCCAACTGGTTGTAATGGGTTTTGTGAACAAGGACCGATCATGGTAGTTCAACCTGATGGTATTTTTTATCAGAAATTAAAGGAAAAAGACATTGTTGAAATCATTGAAAAACATCTGATCAACGGTAAACCAGTAGAACGATTGTTTTACAAGCATCCTACTAAAAAAACACCGATTGAACATATGAAAGATATTCCATTTTTTGGAAAACAACAATTATTGGCGATGAGACATCGTGGCCAGATTGATCCTGAACAAATCAATGATTATATTCGTATGGGTGGGTATCAAACCGCTTACAACGTCCTTTCAAAGAAAACTGTTGATGAGGTCATTGAAACTGTTACGAAAGCAGGTATCCGTGGTCGCGGCGGAGGTGGATTTCCAACAGGTGTGAAATGGAAATCATGTGAGGAAGCAGTGAAAAAATCAGGTAATACTCCGTATGTTATTTGTAATGCTGATGAGGGAGATCCAGGTTGTTTTGCTGATCGAAGTATCATTGAAGCTGATCCACATTCAGTTATCGAAGGAATGATCATTGGTGCTTATGCAATTGGTGCTCATGAAGGATTTGTATACATTCGAAAGGAATATCCTCTTGCATTAAAACGCTTGGAGAAAGCAATAGCGCAAGCAAGGGAACAAAATCTTCTTGGAAAAAACATATTGGAAACTGGTTTTGATTTTGATATTACCATTCATCGTGGTGCAGGAGCATTTGTCTGTGGGGAAAGTACAGCTCTAATGGCTTCATTAGAAGGAAAACCAGGTGAACCACGAGCTAAATATGTACATAGTACGGAACAAGGCTATAAGAACATGCCAACCGTGCTTAATAATGTAGAAACCTGGGCAAACATTCCACTTATTTTAGATAAAGGAATTGATTGGTTTGCAAATATTGGCACTGGTGATGTAAAGGATAATCCATGGGGTGGAAGTACGGGAACAAAAGTCTTTTCACTAGTTGGAGACGTACGAAACACTGGATTAGTGGAAGTTCCAATGGGTATAACTCTCCGCGAAATCATTTATGATATTGGTGGAGGTATCCCAAAAGATAAAAAATTCAAAGGAGTGCAAACTGGTGGTCCCTCTGGTGGTGTGCTCCCTGAGTCTAAACTTGATTTACCTGTTGATTTTGATAGTTTAAGTGCAGCTGGATCTATGATGGGATCTGGTGGTATGGTGGTCATGGATGAAGACACATGCATGGTACAACTTGCAAAATATTTCATTGATTTTTTAAAAGAAGAATCATGTGGAAAATGTACACCTTGCAGGGAAGGTCTAACAGCAATGAGTGAGATCCTTGGTAAGATAAGTGAAGGAAAAGGAACTGAAAAGGACATCACTCTTTTAGAAGAATACGGTGAGACCATGAGAGTAGCCAGTTTATGTGGTCTTGGTCAAACAGCGGCAAATCCAGTACTAAGTACTATTACGTATTTCCGTGATGAATACACGGCTCATATCAAAGATAAAACCTGTCCAGCAGGACAATGTAAACCATTAGTCACCTACACGATCAACCCTGAAAAATGTACGGGTTGTACATTGTGTGCTAAGAATTGCCCAACGAATTGTATCAGTGGAAAAGCAAAACAAGTTCATGTCATCAATCAATCAGAATGTATTAAATGTGGCACTTGTAAAACCGTATGTAATTTTGATGCAGTGGAGGTGAACTAAATATGACCGAAGAAAAAAAGATTACTGTTACAATCGATGGAAAAAAAGTAAGCGTTGATAAAGATACCACGATTCTTTCTGCTGCTAATAGTATTGACATTTTCATTCCAACCTTATGTCACAGTGAACTTGTTGAACCATATGGTGCTTGCAGACTTTGCCTTGTTGAAATCGATGATGGAAGAAAAAAACGATTAGTAACATCATGTAATTATCCTATTCGAAAATCAATTACGATTGAAACAAAATCAAAAAGAGTTCTAAAACATCGGAAGAACATTTTAGAAATGATGCTTGCCCGTTGGCCAAATGTTAAAATCATTAAGGATATGGCAGCGTTTCATGGGATTAAAACACCACGGTATGTTTCTCCATTGCAAGATCCTCAAGAGAATGCTTGTATTCTTTGTGGTCTATGCGTGCGTGCTTGCGAAGAGGATATTTGGGAATCAGCACTTAATTTTGCTAATCGCGGACCAGAACGAGAAGTGATGATGGGTTATGGTGAAAACCTTCCACAATGTGAAGGTTGTGAAACCTGTATGTCCATTTGTCCAACTCATGCCATTGATATGGACAAAGAAGATCCTAATAATCCAGCAGATCCAAGTCTTATGAGAACAGCCGGCTTGAAGCTTACTCGGGAAATGGTATTGTTAGATGATAGCCAATGCAGAATGCGAAAAGTAGGAACAGCTCATCTAACTGAGATCATGGATGAATACGATTTGTTACCAGTTCAAAACTATCGATTTGGCAGCCATAAAAATACCAAAAATATTGCTTCAGATGTCTTTTTAAAGAAGTATTTAACCCAAGGTAATCCTGATGGATGCTGGCAAGGTTGTACGATGGCTTGTGCAAAAACAGCAGATGGATTCACCTTGAAAACAGGACCATACAAAGGAGATCAAGTAGTTGTAGATGGACCCGAATATGAAACGGTTGGTGGTTGTGCTAACATGGGTATTTTTGATCCTGAATTTGTTCTTGAATTCAATTTTTATTGTGATACGTATGGATTGGATACCATTTCGACGTCAACTGGTATTTCATTTTACATGGAAATGTTTGAATATGGCATTTTAAACAAAGAACGATGTGGAGGACTTGATTTACAATTCGGTAATGGCAAGGCCGCATTAACCTTTATGCATCGAATGGCTGCAGGAGACAAAGATGAATTCATTCAAGTTGCTTCAAAAGGAATCAGACGAATGAAAGATTGGTTAATCAAAAAAGGCTGGGGTGAAAAACCGCTTATTGAAGATTGTGGAATGGAAAGTAAAGGACTTGAATACTCTGAATATGTCACCAAGGAATCACTTGCTCAACAGGGAGGATACGGCATGACATTGAAAGGACCTCAGCATGATGAAGCATGGCTTATTTTTATGGATATGGTAAATAATCAAATCCCCACGTTTCAAGATAAAGCAGAAGCACTTCATTATTTTCCTATGTGGCGAACTTGGTTTGGACTTAATGGATTATGTAAACTTCCATGGAATGATGTAGAGCCAGAAAATAACGCTGAAACTGATGAACCAGCAAAAGTTCCTGGACACGTACAAAACTATGTGGAATATCAAAATGGGATGACTGGCGGAAACGTGGATAAAGAAGAACTAATCTTGCAGAGTGAACGAGCATATAATTGGCAACGAGCCATGAACGTATGGATGGGACGAGGAACCAGAAAAGATGATTGGATTCCATACCGATCAATGGGACCGGTTACCAAAAAGGAATACGAATCTAGAAAAGACCGGTATGATACTCAATTCGTTGATCAACTTGGGTTAACAAAAAAAGAAGTTGAAAAGATGAGTACTGAAGAAAAAATTCAAAAACTGTATGAATACCGGCAGAATCGATATCAGAAACTCATGGATGCCGTGTATTACCGTAGGGGTTGGACACCAAATGGTATTCCCACGCCACAAAAAATGAAACAACTTGGATTTACCGATAAAAAAATGCTTTCTATGCTTCAGAAAAAAATCGATGAAGACCAAAAAAAGGGAATGAACACATGGGGTGGAGAATATATTGATGATGAACAACCACCTGCGGATAAAGACCAATACTGGCTTGAATGGTAACCAAGCATGAATCTACAAAAACAAAAAAGAATAAAAGAAACACTGTCAAAGAAAACCGTAGGAATTGCTGGAGCAGGCGGTCTTGGATCAAATGCAGCAGTTTCACTTGCCCGGTCGGGTATTGGAAAGATTATCATTGTTGATTTTGATACGGTTGAGGAAAGTAATCTCAACCGTCAATACTATTTTCTAGATCAAATAGGTATGAAAAAAGTCGATGCATTAAAAGAAAACATATATCGAATAAACCAACACATCATCATTGAAACAATCAACTTGAAACTAATACCTGGAAAAATGTATACTCCATTTACCACCGCTGATATTATTATTGAAGCATTGGATGATGCAAAAACAAAAAAATTGTTTATAGAAGAAATCACTGAAAAACTTCCAGAGATTCCAATTGTTGCTGCATCAGGAGTAGCAGGATATGGACATAGCGATCGAATAACGACTAATCATCTTGGTAATCTTCATGTTTGTTATGATGAACACGCTAAATCAAGCGAAGAAGAAATCCTTCTTGCTCCAAAAGTA
>CAYPUK010000038.1:0-2499 GCA_964414035.1 uncultured Thermoplasmatales archaeon
TCAAGTGGATGATTTTTTAGTTCATAGCTATTTCTTTTAAATGAGTGTGTAATTACCATGTTGTTTTCATATGATTACGCTTGGAATTGAAGGTACAGCACACACCATTGGAATTGGTATTGTTGAAGATGAAAAAGATCATTGTAATGTGTTATCAAATGTGATAAAAACATATCATCCTGAAACTGGTGGTATTCATCCAAGAGAAGCAGCAAATCATCATGCTGAACATGTTGCTTCATTAATTAAACAAGCATTGCATAAAGCAGAAATTTCACTTTCAGAAATTGATTTAGTATCTTTTTCCCAAGGACCTGGCTTAGGCCCATGCCTACGAACAGCAGCAACTGCAGCTCGAGCATTATCACTTAAGATTCAAAAACCAATCATTGGTGTCAACCATTGTGTTGCTCATCTTGAAATAGGGAGAGGAACCATTCCTGAATGTACTGATCCAGTTTTATTGTATACCTCTGGAGCAAACACGCAAGTGATCGCATTTGCAGAAGGAAAATATCGGGTGTTTGGAGAAACTCTTGACATTGGAATTGGTAATTGTTTGGATAAATTCGGTCGAACCATTAATCTTCCATTCCCTAGTGGGCCAACGATTGAAAAACATGCTCAAAAAGGATCAACATATCTTTCTCTTCCCTATAGTGTAAAAGGGATGGACATTGCTTTTTCTGGTCTGTTAACTCGGGCACAGCAATATGCGCATGAAAAAAAACCAATTGAAGATATTTGTTATTCGCTTCAGGAAACAACATTTGCAGCATTAACTGAGATTACTGAACGAGCCATGGCTCACACTGAAAAAGATCAGGTGCTTTTAGGTGGTGGAGTTGCAGCAAATCAACGGTTACGTGACATGGTAGGTATGATGGCTGAAGACCGGGGTGCATCATTCTTTGTTCCTCGAAAAGATCTTTGTGTGGATAACGGAGCAATGATTGCATGGTTAGGCTATGTCATGGTTAAAAGTGGTATAAAAATGAATATTGATGAAACCATTATTAATCAACGCTTTCGAACGGATATGGTTGAGGTGACTTGGCGTGACTAATCAAGAGATCTTGTATCAGGGTGCGGAAGCAAAAATTATTAAATCCTTGTATTTAGGATATGAAGCAATCGTAAAAAAACGAGTGCATAAACGGTATCGTATCAAAGAAATCGATCAACTGTTAATTAAAAGCCGGACGAAAGAAGAAGCAAAAGTAATGGCTTTTGCAAGAACAAATGGTGTTTCTGTTCCTTTAATTTATGATGTTGATTTAAAAAATGGAAGTATCACTTTTGAATATGTAAAAGGACAACGTGTGAAAGATATTTTCGATTCAATTTCAACTGATCAAAGAAAACACCTTTGTTTTCAGATAGGATCTCAAATTGGATTACTTCATAATGCTGAGATCATTCATGGTGATTTAACCACATCAAATATGATTTTATCTGATGATACGGTTTATTTTATTGATTTTGGTTTAAGTGAAATTTCTGCTGAAATCGAATCACGAGGTGTTGATTTACATTTACTGATGGAAGCCTTAGAATCAACGCATTCAACTCATGCACATTTTTTTTCTCATGTTATAGCGGGTTATGCTGAAATCTATCAAGGGGAGTTAGCGTTAGTTAAACAAAAAATTGGTGATATTGTGAAACGTGGTCGATATAGATGAAAACGATTTATTTTATTACAAGTAATAAAGGAAAAGTTCATGAGGTAACAGAAAAACTAAAACAATTTAATTATAAAATCATTCAAAAAAATTATGGATATCCTGAAATTCAAACGGAAACACTTGAAGAAGTCGCTCGTTTTGGGGTAAACCATTTTCATCAAAATAACATTGACCATCCATTTATTTTAGAAGATGCCGGAATCTTCATTGATGCATTAAAAGGATTTCCCGGAGTATATTCTTCATATGTGTATTTTACGATTGGTCTTGATGGAATTTTAAAGTTAATGAAGAATGTTTCTGATGAAAAAAGAACTGCTCAATTCAAATCAGTGTTTGCATATGGTAATCGTGAAGGTGATTATGAATTATTCGTTGGTAATTGTAACGGAAGTATCACAAAAAAGAAAAAAGGGAGTAAAGGATTTGGGTATGATCCAATATTTAGACCAGAAGGATTTACAAAAACATTTGCTGAACTTGAAACCTTGGAAAAAAATCAGGTGTCCCATAGAGCACAATCACTTGAAAAACTTGTACGATTTTTAAAGGAACTATGATGAAAATAATTAAAAGAGGATGGGCCAGACCGGAATTGAACCGGTGACCTCCGCCTTGTAAGGGCGACGTCATAACCCCTAGACCACTGGCCCGAAATTATCTTTTTGCAAATATGACATCTAGACTTGTTTTATATGTTTTAAGGTTGATTACCTGAATTTCGCACTTTAGTTTAAATTCTACTTCTTTTTTAAATTAAAACATAGTTCGCACATGACTTATTTTACTATGTTTTCAGCCATGAGGGTGG
>CAYPUK010000039.1:0-33288 GCA_964414035.1 uncultured Thermoplasmatales archaeon
ATCATACTCATGATTGCCCTGAGGATTTTTGTAAAACTGGTATCAGTGAGCTTGATTTGAAGCTTGGTGGTGGAATACCTACAGGTAACACGGTACTCATGGTTGGAAGTAGCGGGTCTGGAAAAACGACGTTGAGCATGCAATTTTTAGCGAATGGAGCTAAAATGGGTGAACGTGGTGTTTTTTTTACTATTACTGAGCCGTTGTTTAAATTAACGAAGAATATGGAGAATTTTTCGTTTTATGATAAGAAGATGATTGAGCAGGGAAAGGTTAACATTATTGATCTTCGGATTATTAGTGAACGCCTGGGTCTTGATGCTGAAAAATATTCGGTTGAAGATGCGAGTGCTCTTTTGGATGTATTAAAAGATATTGCTGATGAATTACAAGTGAAACGATTAGTGATTGATTCTATTACGGCACTTTGTTATCGATTGAAAACTAACGAGATGATCCGTGATTTTATTTTTAAACTGGGTTCTTCGCTTGCGGCTATGGGTTGTACTACTATTTTAACTAGTGAAGTTCCACCTGGCCGCGCTGGTGATTTGCAATATTCTAAGTATGGTATTGAGGAATTTATTGCTGATGGGATTATGTATCTTGGTGATGTGGATCGAAAGGGGGATTTAATTAGAACGTTGCAATTGATTAAGATGAGGGGAACGTCGCATAGTCGAAGTAAGGTAGCGTTAGCTATTTCTTCAACTGAAGGTGTTGAAATCACACCTTTGTTAAAATCAACGGGGTGAAGAAAGATGGAAAGTTCATTGATTGAAGGTTTGAAAGATAGGGTTGCAACGGCAACTGGGACGTATCAATCCGTTGGTATTGTGCTTCCGAGCAATAATTATGATGAGTTAACTCATGCAATCTTTGATGTTATTCATTCTAGGCCTGATCAACCATGGATTTATGTTACGATTACGAAGCCGTTTCATTTGATTAATCGACAGTTTGAAGGAATAATTAAGGAAAGTTCGATTTCATTTATTGATTGTGTGAGTCGAGCTGCTGGTATTCAAACAAATGATGATCGTTGTTATTTTTTGGATAGTCCGAGTCAACTTGAACAGTTAATTTTAATCATTGTTAACAATGTGAAAAAATATGGTGAGGATCAACAACCTACCATTATCCTTGATGCGTTAAGTACGCTTAGTTTGTATAATGATGGATTATTGGTCACAGAATTTTTTAGTCATTTACTTAACAATCTATATCTATATAATGCTCATACAATATCTCTTTGTTTAGAAGAAGAGATGAATGAGTATATGAACAAGATGTTGTATTTGAAAAATGAAAAGATTATCAAATTGAAAGAAAGTTTTATTTAGTGCGTATGACTGAAGTTATTGCTGAGATTAGTGAGAAACAATTCGATGGTATGTCTTCTATGCAACGAGAATTTGTAAGCACTGGTATTCAAAAGCTTGATGATCTTCTTGGAGGAGGGTTACAAAAAGGGTTTACCACCTTGATTTCTGCGATTCCTGGAACTAACATCGAGATTTTTACGAAACAACTTGCTACAGCTGATGATCCAGTATATATTTCAACTGATGAAACAAAAAATGAGATTATTGACACCATGAATTCGTTTTCTTGGGATACTGATCATATCTATTTTGAAGATCTTGCTCAGAAACATTTGGATCATGTAAGAGAAGGTGAATCCAAACGGATTTCTATTCATCAGCAGCGGTCTCGAACGAAAATTAAGGAATTAATTAAAGAGGGTTCACAAGGTGTTCCTGCTCAGCATACGGGTGAAGAAGATTATTTAGCAGTGTTATCCCATCATTTTAGAGATAATGCATCAAAAAAGATCATTGTTAACGGTCTTGATTTCTTTTTAGAGAGGTATAATACTAATGATGTGCTTCATACCGTTAAAGCCGGTAAGATTAATGTTGTTCAGCAGCGGGGCGTTCTTATTTTGATTTTAACCCGAGGTATTTTTGGTACGCAAATTGAACGAAATCTTGAATCTCTTGCGGATTGTATTTTAGAACTTGACGTGGTTCGGAAAGGAACGTCGTTTGAACGATTATTATCGGTTAAAAAAATTCGTAATTATGCAAAAAAGATCGGTACTGCTCGTTATGAGATAACGGATCGGGGACTTATCCTTGAAAACATTGAACGTATTTTATAGTGATGTGCATACATACGTACATATGCAATCATAGGTAAATAAATCGAGTGTTTTATAAACAAGAACCGCATTAGGAAATAGTGAAGACAATATGGATGGGATGCAGGAAGAAAGATTTAATCAGGATTCTGTTGAGTCCAAACGGCCGCTTGTGATTCGGGCGCTTCGGCGGAGTAGTGTCCGGCGGAAGATAGCCAATTATCTTTTCGATATCAGTCCAAGCTCGAGTTATACTTCAGAGATCGCTCATCATGTGAAAACCACACCTACTAATGTGATTGGAGCGATTCGTGGTATGGAATCCCGTTATCGTAAAGAGGAATCATTGCTTTCATTAAACATTGTTGAATTAAAAGAAGGAGGAAAGGATATCAAATTGTATGGTATTACTCCTTTTGGCAAAGAAATTCTTGAAACGGTGCGTGATGATTTCTAGCTGGTGATTTTCAGTGGAACCTCTCTAATCAATCTTCATTTCTTTTTTTTCTATTGAATAGATAAAACCACAGTGCTTAATAATGAGTTGTTGTTATTGGTTTTTTGCCCATAAATATGTAGTGGGGAAGACATCATGAAAAAAGTAGATATTTCTCAATTACGATATGGAACAACTCTTTTGAAAAAAGGGTTTGCTCAAATGCAAAAAGGTGGTGTGGTCATGGATGTGACCAATGCCGAACAAGCAAAGATTGCTGAGGATGCTGGAGCGGTAGCGGTAATGGCTCTTGAACGGGTACCAGCTGATATTCGAAAAGATGGCGGCGTAGCTCGGATGGCTGATCCATCAGTGATTGAAAAGATTATTGATTCAGTTTCAATTCCAGTGATGGCAAAGGCGCGTATTGGTCATTTTGCTGAAGCTGAAGCATTGGAAACGCTTGGTGTGGATATGGTTGATGAATCTGAAGTGTTAACTCCAGCTGATCCATTTTATCATATAAACAAACATGATTTTACTATTCCTTTCGTGTGTGGTTGTAGAAATCTTGGAGAAGCAGTACGTCGGATCTGGGAAGGTGCTGCTATGATTCGGACCAAGGGTGAAGCTGGAACGGGTAATATCATTGAAGCTGTTCGTCATCAACGAATGGTTACTCGGATGATCCAGTTGTTAAACGATGTTGATTCGAATTATTTAGTTGAGTTATCTGAAACGTATGCGAAAAGTTATGTGACTGCTTTTGAAACGTTAACGGATTCAACACCTGATGAACAATCATTAGTGTTTCACAATTTTTCGTATGAACACGTGAAAAAAGAGATTCTTTCAGTTCTTGAAGAAGTGAAAAAATTACAGCGATTACCTGTGGTTAATTTTGCAGCTGGCGGTATTGCAACTCCTGCGGATGCAGCGTTGATGATGAAGCTTGGAAGTGATGGTGTGTTTGTTGGATCAGGTATCTTTAAATCTGGTAATCCTAAGCAACGTGCCAAAGCCATTGTGGAAGCTGTTGCTCATTTTGAGGAACCTAACGTGATTGCTGAAGTTAGTAAGAATCTTGGTGAAGCAATGGTTGGTATTAACATTGATGAGATTCCTGATGAGCAACGATTGCAGGAGAGAGGATGGTAAAGGACGATATTACCATTGGTGTCATTGGTATTCAAGGTGCTGTTTCTGAGCATGTGGCGATGATGAAACAGGTTTTTTCTCAATCTAAGGTTAATAATGGTACGGTAGAAGTTATTAAGCCAAGTAGTTCTTTAAATGGGTTTGATGGTGTTATTCTTCCAGGTGGGGAGAGTACAACGATTTCTCGGGTATTAACCTCATCGGGATTATTTGATGAGTTGCACCAAAAAGGATCTGATGGATCTTTATCCATTATGGGAACGTGTGCCGGGTGTATTTTATTAGCAAAAAAGTTAGAAGTTGCTGATGAACATGTATCATTATTAGGATTAATGGATATGAAGGTTCAACGAAATGCCTATGGTCGTCAAAAGGAATCATTTGAACAACATCTTGATATCTCATCTATTGATTCAACTGATTCTTTGTTTCCTGCCGTGTTTATTCGTGCACCAGTGATTACTCGTGTCTGGGAAAATAAAAATAAGGTACTTTCTTATGACTCTTTTCAAAAACCGGTTCTTGTTCAACAAGATAATTTGTTAGCATTGACCTTTCATCCGGAACTTTCATTTGATCATCGCATTCATTCTTATTTTTTGTCAATGATCAAAAAAAAAATAGTGAACTGAAAACTTGATAAAAAAAAAAAGAAAAAAAAATAGTATTTTTTCTTAGATGTGAGTTGCTAATACTTTTTGCAAATCATAAATATTTACTTTTTTGTTGAATCGTTTTTGTATTGCTGGCATTTGTGCACTAGAAACCCATATTTTAAGTTCTGCGTCTAAATCAAAATGACCTGCGGTTTCAATGCTAAATCGGGAAATACTATGATAGAGAACGGATAAATAATCTGTTTTTTTACCAGTAATGCCTTGTTTATCAATAAGTATTAATCTTTTATTCGTGAAAATGAACATGTCTCTAACTAATTTGAATCCGATTTCAATACGTTCATCATCAGCTAAAAGATTTCCATATTCTTTTTGTATTTCCTCAGCGTCAACAACGCCCGCGTTTCCCATTAATCCACCTATTAATCCCATTGTGTTTACCTCATCTTTCCTTGTTATTTTATAAAAATGAAACAACCATATACATTTTGGGCATCCCATCTTGGTTTTACTAATTATAGAGTGCATTCGTTATCCTTTTTTAATTGTTTTTATAATACTAAAGTTACGCATTAAAAAAAATCATTAAATGGTAAAGAAAAATAATAAAAAAAAGAAAAAATAGTTGATGTGTTTTATGCTTTCATAATAGCAAGTAAAAAGATTCCTAATGCTATTAATGCACCAACAACTGCACCAATCACAGATACAAGTCCTGCTTGTACGGTGCCAACAAAGTTCATTAATGCTGGTGGCGTACCCATAAATCCAAGGAGGTTTGCTCCCCAGAGGAATAAGACACCAACGATCAATCCAATAACAATAAGGATGCCACCGACAGCTCTACTTTTCCCTGAGCCGAAATATGCGGTGAATATCCCTGCAACAATACTTGCAATTGCGAAAACCAGCATCAACATACTTAAAAAAAACTGTGGTAATCCTGCCATATTCTTTTCACCTCTAAAATCTTGTTCCAGTTAATGTTTTTGTATCAATTACTCCTTCAATCGAGCGGATATTGTTTACAACAAGGTTGCCCAACTTCTCAAAGTCATCTGCTTCTATTTTTGCAATGAGATCATATTCGCCAAATAATGGATGCAGTTCAACGATCTCTGGGACTTTCGATAGCTTATTGTAAACTTCATGTTCCCGTGCAGGAGCCGCACTGATTAAGACAAATCCTATTGCCATTCCGCCTTCCTCTTATATGCCGTTATCAAATCATTAAATATAAATCTTTTCAAATATCCTTAGCTAAACTGACTGAACTGCCAGATTATAACATCACCATTTGAAACCATAGTATTATCTGCACCAGTCATAGGCATTTCTCCATTAACCGTGTATTGCCAATAGTATCCATTGTCACCGTTTACATCCTTTTGAATGGAGTTAATCATGGTAGCATCTAACGATTCATCATATTCTGTATCCATCTTAATTTCATTTCTTTCTGTCACCATATGCAATATGTCTAGAACTGTTGTTTTTTCAGTAAGAATGACTTGATCGGTGAATTCCCAGGTACTACCCTTAATAGCTATTGAAACGCTCATCTCCGGGGATTCTTCTAGCCAGATATCTGTTTGTTCTGGAACAGCCATTGTCGATCCAGAAAAACTCAACAAAATGAGAACGGTAGTAACTGCGATAACTGGTATTTTTTCAAAGTTAACTTCCTGTCTAGGTAGATCCAGTTGAGATTTATGCGTGAAAAGATAACCTATGGGAATTGCAATGGTTAGAAACGTAATCGCAGTGGATAATTGATGATAGATCATAAAGGGTATGCCAGCAATGAAAACAGAGGCAAATGCTTCTGTGGTATGTGGAAACATAAGATACCACCATCCCGCATTCGTCCAGATATCAAAGATAAGCGTAGAAATCATACCTATCCCTAGGATTATCCCTGTATTTTTTAGAGTGATTTTTGAAAGATAATTCGATTTGTTTTTTGTTTTAAGTAAGATAAATGATATTAGCAGAAATCCTGTATAGGTAAATAGGACGATTTTATTCATCGAAGATCCAATGAATATCGGATTTCCTAAGAGAAGGTCACTAAAGATCATACTAAGAAGTGGAATGAGAAAAACAAGGCTTGGTCTGATGAGTAAGAAACTAATGAAGGTTAGTACCATGATGAGTTCAAAGTTTGGAAATGGTTGCAGTTCTAAGCCTACTAAAAAGAAGCGGCTTACAGTTCCAAGTAAAATAAAAAAGCTTGCTAGGATAAGATCATAAGTTATTGGATGGGCATCTTGGTTTCGTTTGGAAAATAGGTTCATATTCATAGTTTTTTTCCTCCAAGTTGTCGTGACATATTATCGCTAGTATTTATGTTTTCTTATCTCCATTAGTACACCAATATAACGTTCACTTTTATAACGGCAATATTGTGAATTTTCAAAGGGAGGATGAGGGAAACATTAAATATTATAATAATTAACTTATATATTGATTAGTTATACAGTAATAATCGCGTCACATTTCGGTTGATACAATTATCTGTAATCTTGGTAATGAATTATGGGAATAGTGAAAAGATACGTTGCGGTTCACTTGCTTTGTATTACTCTGTTTCTTATCTCTTCATTAGCTGTAACTCCTATTCTTAATGCTGAAGATGAGCAATTAGATCAATCATGGGACGATGATTGGAAGTATTATCAAAAGATATCTCTACCTATTGATACAAAAGGTAAGCAAGCAAAATTTCAACCGATTGATATGCGTATCACTTTTGATTATCCTTGCTGGGGCGTTAATGAAAGTGTTCATTCTATCAGGGTTTGTTCATGGAATGGGAGTAACTGGGATGAACTTGAAGTTCAGATTTACAATCTTGAAAAATCTGATGAGCAAACCATTAGTAGTTGTAATATTGTGTTCTTAGTCCCATCCTATGCAACAGGTGATGAAGAGTATGTTGTTTTTTATGATGATGAAGAAAAATCCAGTCCGTCATATGTTGATCATGTTCAATTGTTAGATAAATATTATTATTTTGAGCCGATCTCAGGTATTTCTGTTAAAGGGGATTACTATGAGATCAGGGAAGATGGTGTTATCGTGTATGGTGTTGGTCAGAAAGGCCGTGTGTTAAACCGACATCTATCTCAGATCGCTATTCGAATGAAACCGGGTACAAAAGAATTTGATATGTTAAAAACTGATTTACTTGCTTCTTTTTGTTTTTCGTATCAAGATGGACCAGCAGAAGAAGACGAAGTTGCATCGGATCAGGTATTGATTGGAAAAGAAGTACTTGTTGATGGAAATCTTATGGTTCAATTTCGGATTAGTAGTAAATCTGAGAATGATGTGTTGTTCACCTCTAACGTGTACACCTATTATTATCAACCTGGGGAAGATAAACGTATTTCAGTTCATGTCCATCATGAGATCAAAGAGGAAGCAGAAGTTACTGGTATCAAGAATGTTGATGGTCGGTTTGGAACTATTATTTCGTATCATTCTAAGAGTCCAAGTGTGAAAAAAATGGTTTTTGGTGATATCCTCCCCTTTTTACATGTTTCTGGTGATGAAAGTATTCGAGAATATGCTTTAGAAAAGGATCCAAAAAGTTCTAAGAGGGAATGGGTAATTTCGTATACCGATGATTGTGATCTTGGTCCTGATGCATGGATTGCTTATGGGAATGGAGAATCTGGGAAAACGCATGGGTTGATTTTTTCTTCGAATCAAGGGATCGTTCAGAATACTACAGATGAACGTGATGGTATTGAAGTGAAACTTGCTGAGAAAGAGTATTTGGATGTTATTGGTGCAGAAGTTGATTATGCATCGATTACTTTTGGAAGGAATGCGTTTGAGCCATATCAAACTCATGATTTAATCATTGATAAGGGTTCACAATATACCTTTGATGTTGAATTTTATACGACGTATGATGGTGGATATAAACGTATTGAAGAGGAAAGTGTGTTTTTTCAACGACTGGTCTCTTTTAGAGATATTGATATGAGTGGCCAGGTTTCTAGAGATATTTATACGTTAACTGTTATTCCTCAGTTGACTGGTCGATTGTTTTCCTATCCTTTACTGCGTAATTTTACTGGCCTTTCTTTTCCAGTGATTATTGCTGAATTATATCAAAATGAAACGCTAGTTGCTGAGGAGATGGTTGATAAACCAGTTTTTGGAATTCAATCATTGAAATTTCCTAAGCTTTCACCTGGGAAATATCAAGTTCAATTATTTCGTTTGTTACCAGATAATAAAAAATCATATATTGGTTTTGGAAGTATTGATTTAACTGGGGATAATACGTTACATGTGTATTGTACGTGGGAACAAGAAGTTGAGATTTCGATTTTTGATCAGTTTGGGAATGGTATTTCTGAAGTTCGAGCTGAGATCTGGCAGGGCCCATATCTTGTGGCATCAGGTGTTTCTAATTCTTATCCTGTGCTTTCTGTTTCTGCTCCATTTCCCTTGTTTAAACCGTATGTTATTGATGATTTGAAGAATGCAACAGTTCAAGATTTGTTTCAGTGGAGCCAACCGTATGTGTTAAAAGCGTATTATAAAGGATTCAAAGTTTTTAATGCTACGCTTTCTTCGTTTTCACCTAGTGAAGAAATTCAACTTTCTATTCACGATGTTGTCATTGAAATTAGAGACGGACTGGGATATCCTCCTGATGTGAATGTGATTCCTGAGATCACTAGTGAAGAGATGGTTGATTCGGCATCGTTAAAACCATCATTTACACTTGAGAGAGGTCGGTTTCAGTTTAGAAATATTCCAAAAGGATCATATGTTGTTCGGATTGCTTTTGCAGGATATGAAAACGAAAAAAAGTTTTCAGTTCCTGAATCTGGTGGTGTGATCCCAATTCAGTTTTTAGCAAGAAAGGAATTAACCGTTGAGGTACTTACTAGTCGTGGTGAATACATTGAATCTTCTGATTTATTAGTTCGTGTTATGCGAAATGGTAATGAGATTGTAACTGAACCAGTGAACAAACCCTTAGTTCTTCCTCCAGGAACATATGGGCTTTCTCTTTTTGATAATGGTAAATTGATTGGATCTGATGTAGTGGAGTTAACTTCGGATAAATCCATTCCCGTGGTTACGACTATTCCTTCAGTGTTATATCTTGTAGTGACCTTTACTGCAATTATTCTTCTTGCTGAGGTCATGCTGTTTTTCTATTTTAAAAAGATTTCATTGAACACTGCGTTGAAACTCGTGATTTTAGGAGTGGTGTTAGTTGGTGTGATGCAACCATGGTGGACGTTTTATGGTGAATCTGATGATGAATCCGTGGTAAAGATCAGTCATATGTATCTGTATCCATCTACCATGATTGAGGAATATCGGGTGGATGATAGCCAGTATTTAAGTTTATCTACTATTCCTGAGATGTTTACCAGTTTTGTGGAAACATTACTACTTATTATCGCTGGTGGATTAGTGTTATTACTCATTAGTTTCATACCTAATATGTTATTAAATAAGAGGTTTGAGTTTGCTTTAGTAGCAAGTGGCATCATCTTTATGTTACTTGTATCTATAGCGTTTTTTGTAGGGATGAATCAAATAGCTCAATTGAGTCTTGGAAGCTTACAAGGATCAGGGATGATTCCTGTTAATCCGCCGTATAATGGGGAGGTCATGGTTTCTGCATCCTGGGGTTTGGGACCCGGTTTTTTAATTGTGTTTTTTGCTGCTTGTCTAGCCGTTCTTGCTGGGATCTTAGACTACATGAGAAAACATCGATTGCTTGCTTTCTTACATAGAAATCATTCCAAATAAAAAGGTTAAAAAGTATCAAACAGTACTAGCCGGTGGCATGAGAATTTTTATGTAACTTTTGAATGCGATCAACTGCATTGATCCGTTCTAAATATGATGCAACGGAATCTGGGACGAGATGATGCCAATTCTTATTTTCGATTATGTTCTTTCGAATGATTTTTCCTGCATACTTTGTTCGTTTAACTAATCCGGGTTGATTGATCTGATACCCTTTTTCTTTGAACAATTCAGCGGTGAAATCATTATTAGTAATCACCATGGTAAATGGTGGAAGGATCTGTTCAACGTGAGCAACCCAGTTTGGTGGATCATGAATATCAGCAATCGCATAAATATCATATTTGATATTAAATCTGTTTTGTAATGCTAATTCAATCATGGTTTTTCGTTCTTCAAACGTAAAAGGATTTTCTAAGGTATGATGATACTGGGATGATCCAATTCCAATATACAACAGATCAGTATTACACTGAGCGATCATAGCTAAATGACCCAGATGAAAAGGTTGAAATCGTCCAATGAACACACTTGCATCAGCCATACACATGATTCAATATAGATAGTGAAACGTGTTCATAAAAAGGTTTGTAAAAAAAGAATGAAAAAATGAAGGATGTTAGGATTGTTCTTTTTTTGGTTCACTCCCATTATCAACTCTACCAGATATTTGTGGTGGTTTCATAGACCGAAGTTTCCGAAGTAATTCTTCTTTTCCTTCACCAACTAGTGCATGATCAATAACTTCTGGAAGAGTACCAACAGGAACAATCTTGATTTTATCCTCAAACTTCTTCTCAATAAGCACATCTTGCAGATTAGATTTTGGAATCAACACCGTTTTAATTCCAGCAAGTGCTGCTGCTTCCACCTTTGCCGTTACTCCACCAATAGGGAGAACTGTTCCTCTGATGCTCAATGACCCAGTCATTGCCACATTTTGTTTCACTGGAATTCCTTCCATTGCTGAGATCACTGCCGTAATTACTGAAACACTCGCTGAATCACCTTCAACGCCTTCGTAGGTTCCAATGAACTGAATGTGTATATCATGCTTTGAAATATCTCTACCAATGTATTTTTTGATGATCGCAGAAATATTAAGCACCGATTCCCGAGCGATCTCACCAAGTTTACCCGTTGCAATCACTTTTCCCTCTGACTGAGACCCCGCAGGAGTAACCTCTGCAACGATAGGAAGAACTAATCCAGCAAATTCACTCATCGATGGATCAGCAGTATGCACCGCTAGACCATTCACTGCTCCGATTTCTTTGCCACTGGTTTTAAATGAACGGTAATCTTTTTGATGATCAATAGCTCGTTCCACGACTTGTTGTTCTAATGATTTTGCGACTTTCTTTGCAGCAATCACATGATCCTGGTTTACCAATGAGGAATGATCTTCATAAGCTAAATCACCAGCAGTTCGTACTAACCCACCAAGTTCACGTAATCGAAGTGAAAGTTTCCCTTTCCGACCAGCACGTCGTTGCGCTTCATGGATCACTTCAGCAACTGCATCTCGGTCAAAATGCGGGATTTTCTTATCTTTTTGTACTTCCTGAGCAACAAACCGAATTAGTTTCTCACGGTTTTCATAGGTATCATTCATATGACTGCGTAAATAGACTTCATATCCATATCCTCGAATACGCGACCGAAGCGCAGGATGCATTCCTTTCAACGCATCAAGGTTTCCCGCTGAAACCAAAATGAAATCACAAGGCACTGGTTCAGTTTTCACCATAGCACCAAAACTTCGTTCTGATTGACCCGTGATCTGAAATTTTTTCTCCTGAATAGCCGTGAGTAAATGTTGTTGAGACGGAAGATTCAACGTGTTAATCTCATCAATGTAAAGCACTCCTTTATGAGCTCGATGAATGGCACCTGCTTCAACCAGTTGATGCGGTGGTGTTTCAAGTCCAGCTGATTGAAACGGATCATGACGAACATCTCCAAGCAATGCTCCTGAATGTGCAGCTGTTGCTTCAACAAAGGGCGGATTATCATCTTTTTCATGAGAAACAATTATTTTTGGTACTTGTTGTAATCCCTGTCGTTGTAACATTGATCCACGACTGAATACTAAAAATATCATGACTGCAGCAATCACACCAAAAATCGCGTATTCCATGTGAATATTATCCCAATCACCACTAGTGATACCTGGTGCAAGACCAGCAAGAACAGATAACGCAACAATCATAAATACGATAGTAGTAACCATGCTGCTTTGTTGTTCCTTTTTCTTTTTAGCTTCAGCACGTTGAGATTTCACTATCTCTTTTGATTTACCACCAGGGACAACACGAATATGAGGTGTGTTTGAATCCTCTGAATTTGGATACGCGATGATATCTTCTAGTTCTTCTTTTGGAAGAAACTCAGTCATCGCTCGGGCAACCATTGATTTACCAGTACCGGGATCACCGATCAACATCACATGTCGTTTTTGCTCAGCGGCCTTTCGAACCACATCAACTGCTTTATCTTGACCGATGACCTGGTCGAGTAAGCGATCTGGTACATCAATATCTTCTGTGGTTTTAAAGGATTGTTTGGTAATCCATTCAGAGATTGGTTCCATGTATACATCACCTTTTTTTTCAGATGATGATTCACTAGGTTTTTCTGTCACGTTATCCGCACCATAAGGAATTTTGGTGATAATACCCGCCTCCTATATAAATAATTTCTATTCATGATTAGAAAGAAGGAATAACAATTACATCTTGCTGATATTGCCTTTTAGTTAACAAACATTGTGGTTTTTTACGAAAATATGAACCAGATAAGAAACGCGATGATACCAACCATCATAAATGCAATCCAAATGTAATAGGCGATTTTAATTCGGATTAACCATCGTGCTTTCTTTTCAGCATTATCAAAGAATTGTCCTAAGAGTGGATCATCTTCTATGTGATCTGCCACTATTATTCCTCTTTTGATTCCATTAATGCTTTAATCCTTTTTCTTCTGAAGAAATCTTCTCGTTCTCGTTCTTCAAGTTGCATTTCAATATATTTCTGTGTTGCTTTCAGTCTTGGAATGAGATTATTTTCTAAAACGTTTACTCGACGTTTTGTCTTTTCAATTTCTACTGCTAGACTTTTTATGCCACCTTCTAAATCTGCTAATGTCAACAATTTTTGCATAATCATTCTGAATTGTTGTTGACTATCATCAAGTTTCGCACAACTTTCACTCATCCCATAGGATGGTTCCGTTGGAATAGTGAATGATTGATCATCCATTTTTGGAATTTTCACGCCCATGATGTTATCATGAGTGAACTGTAGTTCACCTGCAGGTGGAGCTAATTGTGCAATACGATTCACTTGGCCTTCCCCCATGATCATTTGCGCTTGAATCAAGGATTGAAATGCTTCTTTGAACAAGTCATCAAGTTCTTTAGATAAATCATTACGTTTATCAATAACGGAAAAAAATCGTTCCACGAGTGAATCTCGTTTTTGTTCAAGAAGATTATGTCCTTTTTCAGCAAGTGTAAGTTTTTTTCGAATAGATAATAATTCCATTCGAGTAGGTTTTACACCTTCAAGGAGTTGTTCTGTCATCCTTATTCATCCTTAGGATCAATTTCTTTTTTTGATGTCGTATCTGACTTCGCTTCTTTAGCAGTCTTTTTATCTTTGTTATCATCTGGTAAGTATTGTTTAATATATTTTTCATCGATCTTTTTTAGTTCAGATCGTGGAAGTGTTGCAAACAAATTCCAACCAATGGTCAGTGTTTCTATGATACTTCGATCTTCATGATCATCTTGTTTCACGAATTGTTCTTCGAATAAATCAGCAAATTGTAAAAACTTTCGATCCCGATCTGATAATGCATCTTCTCCAACGATTGCTACTAAATCTCTAAGATCATTTCCTTCTGCATACGCGGCATATAATTGATTAGCAACACCTGAGTGATCCTCACGAGTTCGATCTTTTCCAATCCCCCGATCCATTAACCGTGACAAACATGGTAACACTGATATCGGCGGATACACATCTTTTTTATGAAGTCCTCGTTCCAACACGATTTGCCCTTCTGTAATATAACCTGTTAAATCAGGGATTGGATGCGTTATATCATCATCAGGCATGGTAAGAAGTGGAATTTGAGTGATTGATCCTTTTCGGCCTTTGATCCGTCCAGCTCGTTCATAAATCATGGCTAGATCAGTATACATATAACCTGGATATCCCCGACGACCAGGTACTTCCTCTCGAGCCGCAGCAATTTCTCTTAATGCTTCAGCATAATTAGTCATATCTGTTAGAATAACGAGTACTTGCATGTCTTGGTCAAATGCTAAATATTCCGCAGCAGTAAGTGCCATCCTGGGAAGAATAATTCGTTCAATGGTTGGATCATCAGCAAGATTAAGAAACATAGTAGTTCGTTCAAGAGCACCTGTTTCTTCAAAATCACGAATGAACAAATTTGCTTCCTCAGCAGTAATCCCCATCGCACAAAAAACCACTGCAAACTTTTCTTCTTTTCCAAGCACTTTTGCTTGTCGAGCGATTTGACTAGCAAGTTGATTATGTGGAAGTCCTGATCCTGAAAAAATCGGTAGTTTTTGTCCTCGAACTAGCGTGTTTAATCCATCAATCGTTGAAACACCTGTTTGAATGAACTCACGTGGATACTCTCGGGAATATGGGTTAATGGGATCACCATTGATATCTCGTCGGTCCTCAGGAATGATTGCTGGAGCATCATCAATTGGATTACCCGTTCCATCAAAAACCCTACCTAGCATCTCTGGACTTACTCCAAGTTTCATGGTTTCACCAATGAATCGAGCAGAGGTAAGATTGGTATCAAGACCTTTAGTTCCTTCAAATACTTGAATGATTGCTTTATCAAGATGAGCTTCAAGCACTTGCCCGGTTCGTTCTTCACCATCAGCTGTTTTGATTCGAACCACTTCATTATAGGCAACATCTTCAATGTTTTCTACAATCATAAGTGGCCCAGCGACTTCAGTGACCGTGGTATACTCTTTGTTTTTGTTGCTCATCCTTATTTCGCCTCCTTAATCAACGATTCAATCTCAGTATCAAGTTGTTTTTCGATTTTTTTGAATTCTTGTTCAAACTTTTCATTTGAAATCGTGGCCATCCGCGCGATTTGTTCACGAGATTTCATTTTAATAATATCATCAATGTGCACATGTTTATCCACTGCTTCTAAAATCTTTTCAGCATACACATTCATAATCCGAAGCATCTCATATTGTTTCTTTCCTGGACAATAGGTATCAACATCATGAAACGCGTTTTGTTGTAAGAAATCCTCTCGCATCATCCGAGCACTTTCTAACGTTGCTCGTTCTTTTGGTGGAAGTGCATCAGGACCAACTAATTTCACGATTTCTTGTAGTTCAGATTCCTTTTGTAACAATGTCATTGCAGTGTTTCTTAGTTTTAACCATTGATCACCAATTTCTTTATTCCACCAACTACTAATCTCACCTAGATATAATGAATATGATTTCAGCCAGTTAATACTTGGAAAATGACGACGATCAGCTAAATCTGCATCAAGAGCCCAAAATACTTTGACAATTCGAAGTGTGTTTTGTGCAACTGGTTCTGAAAAATCACCACCTGGTGGAGATACTGCTCCCATTACGGAGACACTCCCTTCTTTTTCTTTTGATCCAATCAGTTTTACGCGTCCAGCTCGTTCATAGAATTCAGCAAGCCTACTTGCTAAATAAGCTGGATAACCTTCCTCACCCGGCATCTCTTCAAGTCGGCCAGAGATTTCGCGCATTGCTTCAGCAAGCCTGCTGGTACTATCCGCCATCAATGCTACATCATAACCCATATCTCGGTAGTATTCAGCGATAGTAATGCCAGTATACACACTTGCATCTCGAGCAGCAACTGGCATATTAGAAGTATTAGCGATTAGTACGGTTCGATTCATCAAGGGTTCACCAGATTTCGGATCTTCAAGTTCTGGGAATTCTCTAAGAACATCAGTCATTTCGTTCCCACGTTCCCCACAACCAACATACACAACAACTTGTGCATCACTCCATTTTGCAAGTTGATGTAATGTTACGGTATTATGCAAAAACATTGGTGCAAAACCACCAATGAAATTATGATGTGTGGGAACCGTGATATCATACACATCAGTTGGTTCATCTATTTTTTCAATTTTTACGATTTTATCATAAAAGATATCATTTAGGCTTTCAGCTTGTTGTTGAATGATATCATCAGTTGAAAATGATGAAAATTTTTGAAACGTTTCTATTCCCATATGTTCTTGATTACCAAAACCAAAATAGTTTGAGGTATTCACACCGGCTAATTCTAATTCAGCATGTGGTTTGCCCATTTCTCCATAAACGTGTTTCAGATAGGTATCTGAAGCAGGAACGATATCAATTGCACTGTATCCACGCTTACCATTCAATACATATCGTTTGATATCTCTAAATTTCTGCGTATCCTTTTTACATTTTTCGTAAAATGCAGTAATTTCACGTTTACCACGGATAAATACTCGATAGTAACTTCGGTTATTAACCTGCTTTTGTCTTAGTGAATATACAATTCCCATTCGGAGTAGTAAATAGGACAGGTGTAATTGCATTTGTTTACTTGCGGTGGTAAGTTCTAATTCATTTCCTTGTCTAGTAACGTGTCCATCACAATCGAAATATGCACTTAAAAAGTGATATGCAACATGATTTGGTGATTTCATGATGACATCTGGAATGAAACAATTTCTGGCTTTTTTCACGGTGGGTATTCCTAAAGATACGAGTAATTTTTTGATGATTCTACTATTGATTCGTGAAAATTTAACTGATTTATCACGTCCTTCAGCAGGATGAATGTTGAATAATTCAAATGTGATTTTATTGAACCGTTTTCGAAGTTCATCATCATTATTATAAAAGTAGATACCGCCTTTACCTTTGACTGAACCATCACCAATGATATAACCTAAGAACTCTGCAAACTTGTCATCAATTGTTTCAGGTATACGAACTGGAGTACCGTTGGTTTGACCCTTGAGCTTATGATATGATATGTGTACATTAAGAAATAATTCTAAGTTATGAACAAATTCAACAGTAGGCCGTGATTTTCCTAAATAATAACCGATTAAGACATCATAACTTATCTTTAATTTTTCTGCTAATGCTTTTTTTGTTTTTGTTTTCTTTACTGCTTGTTCAATAAGCGTTGGAATCTGGTCAAGCACCTTTTTTTCTACGATTCGTTCACTTTTGAATAATGATAACAAATCAAGAGGTTGAGTTTTCCCAATAAAATTAATCTTCCTTGGCATTACTAAAAAATCCCCAACTTGTAACTCATTTGCTTGCCGTTCACGTATGTTCAAATTTGGTTGTGCCATCATCAACTTATGAACTGGAGTTACCTTAGCAACCCGTCCTGTTCGCGTAGTTATCTTATAAACGATATCTGTTTTTCCTTTATAGACTAAATTTGCTTTTGCTGTTGTTGATTTTTTTCCATCAAATGAAAAAATAGGAAATGCATCGTGTAACTGCGTGTATGATTCTATCTGGTTAGACACTGATCTCCCTTGATTTTTATATAATTCATACACATCTTTCATTGTAGATATTGTTCCATCTGCTCGTTGAACTGGTGTATCAGGTGTAACACATTTGCCGGTTCCAAAACCACCTGGAATCGCTGCAGTTCCACCTTTAGCAATAGGAAAAAACGTATCTAGTACTCGTTGACCCGTGATTAATGGAATGCCTGGATCTTGTTTCTTTTTGATAGGGCGAGGTGTTCGTACTGGCCAGTATTGTTGCATATGTACAGGAACGGTTCCATGATCTGTTTCCACTTCAGCAATAACCTCTTTTACAGTGTATTCTCCTTCATCTTTGATGGTTTTAAGGGTTCCAGTAACTTTTGGTGGAATCATGATTTTATGAGTGATGATACTTGTTTCTTCAACAGTACCAATAATGTCTCCGCCAGTTACTTGTTCATCTTTTTTTATGGTTGGTGTGAATTTCCATTTTTTGTCTTGATCAAGAGCATTTGCTTCAACACCACGGCGGATGAAATCCCCGGTTTGATTAAAAATTGTAGGAAGTGGTCGTTGAATGCCATCATAAATGTTAGTAAGAAGACCTGGACCAAGAGCAACAGAGAGTGGATTAGCGGTTGTTCGAACTGTTTCTCCTGGTTTTAATCCATTGGTGTCTTCATAGACTTGAATGGTAGCAACTTCATTGTTAAGTCGAATGATTTCTCCGATAAGGTTTTCTTCTCCAACGCGGACAACATCATACATTTTTGCTCCTTTCATGCCGTCAGCTTCGATAACCGGTCCAGAGATTCGAATGATTCTACCCGTTTGGGCTTTTTCTGTCATTGTTTTTGTAACCTCCACATTTTCTTGGATCATTTTTTTTAATGTTTAGTGTTTTTATCTTTTAATTTCCATACCAACTGCTTTTTTGATTAAATGTGAAATATAATCTACATGATCTAGTTTTCTTCCATGTTTATCTGGAATTTCTACCACGATAGGAATAATGTTTCGTAAACGGAATTCATTGAGTTCTTTGCCGATTTCTTCAGCGATTTGTTCAGTAACAATGATAAGACCTACTGATTCAATATTATCTTCGATTTCATGCCAATAGTGTAATGCGGTTTGTTCTTTGCTTGACACATACACGGTTTGAATACCTGCTAAGCGTAATCCTGCAGCAGTGTCTTTATCACATAAGGCAATCACTTTCATGATGCTTCCTCCGTAATCAGTAATGGTGAGATCAGGGAAGTGGGTAAGTGTTCAGCGATTCCTTTGGCAATGATTTTGAGATTGCGTATTTCGATTTGTTTGTATTCTAAAAATCGTAAGGATGGTCCCATGGTTGAATAATGCGCGGTTGAAATGTTTCTGACAAGTTGTAACCAATATCGATCAAGGGCATCAGTGTATGGTTGAACTGATGTTTGTTTTTTAGTGTCTTGGTCACCAATGTTTTTTAATGGTTGGTAATACGAAGTACCTTCTAGTTTACTGATAAAATCAGTAGTGTTTTCTGAAGTGCATAATTCTTCTTGTTTCCATAATGCGAGTTCATATCCATCACTAATCAGTAATTGTTTACAATGATCTGCATCATAGGAAAGATGTTTAGCTCTGAGTAAATGTTTGATGGCTCGAATATCAATCATTCGTTTGATGAACACTTCTTTTGCTTCACCGCATTTGTAAGGAACAGGAGTATTTTTAAGTTTTAACAAAATGAATTTATCAACTGCAGCGTCTAAGGCTAAGGAGGAAAATTCCTTTTCTTCTGCAGTAAATAAGTCAATAAGATCTTTTGGATATCCTAATTGTTTGAGAACAGTTGGAATGTCTTCTGGATCAGTTTTTGCTAGAATTAAAAGTTGTTTTTTCATAACCGGTGAAACGGCATGATCCGCAAGGGTTTTATCAATGTGTTGTTGAGTGAGGTGTTGTTTTAATGCTGTTTTTACCAAGTTTGCATCAATGAGTTCTAAATAGGTATCATAAAATGATTGCATTTTTTTGGTGCTATCTTGTTTCATCATTTGAATGGTGTTTACGAATTGATGATCAAGTTCTGTTTGAATAGTTGCTGTGTTTGTTTCTGAGAGTTGGTAATCTTTTTGATTATTGAGTTGATCGATGAATTGTTGTAGATCTGATAGGTCAAGATAGCGTTGAAGATTCTGTTCCTTTACAAATGGATTTCCGATTGATTCGAATTTTGCGTTTGGATACGCAAATTTTGCAAATGTTGCAAAAGGTCGGATGATGATTGCTAACGCTCCCGCTATAATGGCGATAAGTAAAAGCCACATGTATGGACTATTTGGGTTGAAGAGAACGTCTAAGATACTTCATCATCTCCTTTTCATTATTTTTTAGCTAAAAAGCATGGTTCCAATGTTAATGCGAATGCTTTGTTTCTCTCGTTTTAAAATGCCATCAAAGGTGTTATCGATGGTGATCCTTCCATTCTCAGAAGTAAGAATGATTCCACCAGTTGCATCAATGGTCCCAGTTACGTTTACATCTAAGTCTTTTGCAATCTGTTCATCAATATCCCGTGAAATCTTTATGTGACATGATCCTGGGATTTGTTTTTTGCCTTGGATAATAAGTTGTTTCACGATTTTTTTGTATGTTTGTTCATCAAGTGATCCAAGTTTTTCTATTGCTTGTTGAAAACAGGTTTCAATCAGTTCTTCTTTGGCATTCATCTCATTTCGTTTCGCGTTTTGATGGGCTTGTGAAATCAATATTTTTTTACGGTTTTCAGCTTGTTGTTTACCCTTTTCTATGATATCTTGCGCTTGGTTTTTTGCTTCTTTAGTTGCTTCTTTTTTAATATGATCTGCTTGTTGTTCTGCTTCTTTTTTAATCTCACTTGCTTTTTGTTTTGCATCTGTTTTTATTTTGTTGATAATGGTTTCTGCAGTCATGTGCTCATCATTTCCTTTTTTTATTGTTGATTGCGTTCAACAATCTTTTTTTTAGAGCAGTCCAAGTCCAGTCATCAAGAGAATGCCAACGAGTAATCCAAAGATAGCAATGGTTTCTGGCATAACGGTAAAGATAATTCCTCGAGCAGCAACATCTGGATTTCGTCCCACTGCACTGATTGATGAGGATGCGACCATTCCTTGGTTTATCGCTGAAATACCAGTGAGTCCCACAGCTAGACCAATCCAAACAGCACCCATGCCAGCAAGAGATCCGATCATCACGGTTTCTCCACCGCCAAGAAGCCCAGCTCCCATCATCAATAGAATTGCGGTCAGTAATCCATACACGGATTGAGTCATTGGAAGCACTTGTAACACAAGACATTTTCCGAAAAGATTTGGTTTTTCAGCGGTTACTGCGATTGCTGAGGATCCAGCGAGTGCTAAACCGATTGCTGAGGAGACACCTGCAATGCCTATGGCAAGAGCACAACCTAGGATAACCATGGTTTTGTTTTGATTGCTTTCTGTTTCAGTTAGTTCTTCTTGTGCAGATGCTAATCCTGCAGTGATGAGAAGAAGTAGGACTGCGATGAGTCCAATTGTTGCTCGTTTTTTGTTTGTCATGATTTTTTTTCCTCCTTATTTTTTTATTGTGTTTGATCTGATTCTTTTTGTGTATATTTTCTTTTGATTTTAAACGGCGTGAATTCATGACCGCCGCCTTCATAAAACCGATTAAAGAATTCTACATATTGTAATCGTAATGAATGCACACCTGCACCAAGTGCTGAAATGGCAAGATTCACGACGTGTAAAACTAATAAGAGTAGAACGGTAACTACGATTCCAATGAATGGTATCATTTCACCGAGTAATTGACTGACCACGTTAAATGCAAGTGCCATACCCGCAGTCGCTAGGCCTAGTGCAAGTAATCGAGCATATGATAACCAGTCACCGACATAACCAGTGATATCAAAAAAGCCGATTGGTCCAGCTGCATATAATAGTTGAATGAGACCAATAACTACAAGTATTGCTGAAACGTAAAAGAATGGTTGTGGAAGTGTCCAGTCTAAGATGAAATAACCAATGAGTGCACCTCCGCCTATTTGAAGTGGAATCCAACACAGTTTTTCAGTGAGCATTTCTTTGTAGTTTTTCTGCATGAATGCTTGAATAAGGCCGTATACAATGCCTATGTTTAAGTGAATAATACCAAAGATAAGTGCTACGGTGAGAATCGCAATGGGGTCTTTTAATGAGTCAACAGGGAATTGGGCTCCTAATATGCTGAATTGATACATGAGTTGAGTGCTTTCACCTTGGATGATGGTATGAACGAGATTTCCAAAAATGCTGTAGGTGAGAAATCCAACGATTACTGTTGTCAGTCCGAGCCATATGCCCATGAATCCCCAGTTTTTTATCATCGGACTGATTTTACCAAATTTGATATATCCAAACAAGGATAATAGTAAGATGATGATGCCGTATCCAGCATCTCCAAGCATGATTCCAAAGAAAATGATAAAAAAGATTCCCATCATGATTGTAGGATTGAGTTCGTTGTATTTTGGGATAGCAAATAAGCTAAGTAATGTTTTGAAGGAATTTGCCCATTCAGGAGTATCTAAATGAGTAGGTGGATTATCTGGATTTGTACTCGGTTTTTTTGATTTAAATATGATATGATCATTGGTAACTTCGTTTAATTCTTTTTGTAATCTGTCTGTGTTTGACTCTAGTACCCATCCTTTAATCAGAATGGTTTCTTTAGTTGATGCAAGTTGGGCAGGTACTTGTTTTTGAATGTGTTCGAGTTGTATTTGTTCTCGAGTAGCTAAGAGTTGTGAAAGATGATGATTTGAAAGGTCTTTTAGTTCTTTATGAATATCTTGTTTTTTGTGTTGTGCTTCTTTGATTTGTTGTTGAAATTGTTTTTGTGCTTCTTTTGGTGTGAGATCATATGCTGGAAATGTTATTTCTTGAAGGTGTTCAGCGGTTAATCGTTCAACGGTTTTTGCTTGTGAAATGTGACCAACGAGAATTACTGACCATTCTGGGTTTTTCCCTTGGACAACCGGATTTGAAAAAAGAGTAATGTATTGTTCTTGTTTTATTTTCTCTTGTAATACAGGTAATGAAGTTGTTTTTCCTGCTTTGATGATAAGATACTCTGATTTTCCAAGATCACTAAGTGAAAAATCAAATGTGGAAAACCAACTGGTTTGTGTTTGATATCCTTTGAGTTGAGCGATTTTTTCTGTGAGTTCTTCATATTCTTGTTGAGAGTTACGAATCGAGGTTTCGATGGGAGCAATCACACTTTCTGTGTATGAGTAAAGTTCTTCTAAACTGGTTTCTTCCACTATTTGAAGTTCTGGAAGATCGGGATTAAGCATCGCTTTGATACCAGTTTTTTTTTGTTTATGTTTATTTAATATATTGATAAGTGTAGTAAGTTTGTTTTCATATTCAGAAAGAAGCGTTGTTTCTTCATCCGGTTTGCCTGGATTAATCTTGTTTTTTTCGGTTTCTTCTCTAGAAATATCAATGATTTGCATAAGCCCGTTTTCATGAAGGGATTGGATTACATCATCTAGATAGTGTTGATGAATGATGCAGGTGACCTTTTTCATGCGGGCCGGTAAAAGAATAGGTTATTCCTCCTGAGAGATTTCCTTGATGATTTGTTGAACTGCTTCATCTATTTTTTTTGATGCTTGACTTTTGATTTGTTCAATGTGCTGATTTGATTTTTTTTCAATATCTTTGATTTCTTGTTTTGCTTCTTTTTCAGCATCAGCAAGTAAGGTTTCAACTTGTTTTTTTGCTTTGTCCGTATGCCGTTGTTTGATTGTTGAAATTTGTTTTTTTGCTGTTGAAACAATAGATTCAGCATCTTGTTCAGATTCACTGATTATTTTTTGTGCATCTTGTTCTGCTTTCTTGATTAATTGAATGGAATCCATTGACATTTGTAAACCCTTATCAACAGGAGATATATTAGAGTTTTTATTGAATAATTTTCACATTCCCCAGAACTTTTCTGTTTTTCGTTTAATTTCAAAGATTTTTTCTAGAACTTCTTTCTCATCAAAAGTGAGTGCATCTAAATCACGGAGTTTCTTTGCATCATCTTCTGGAATATCAGTATAAAGAATGTCTCCTCCTTTTACTTGACGACCGATGGTAATACCATCTACAGAGACTGCTACTTCCGATCCTTGTTTTGCTTCATCAACACTTTGATTTTCTTCTTGTATTCCTTTGATGCGACCGATGACTCGTCCATCTTCTCTCATGAGTTTAAGATCTGAGTGAATTCGTCCTGCAAGTACTCTCACCCCAAAAATCGCTGGATGACTTACTCTAAAAATATATTCTGGTAAAATCTTAATCATTCCTGGATGCATATAGGTTTGTCGTCGTTGTTTTTCAAGTTTATCTTTTGTGATTGCATACCATTCGTCATATTGTTCCATAATGGTATAAATAACTGGTTCGTCGAACACGGTAACATCGGTTTGAGCAAGTTCTTCTTTTGCTTCTGGTAGGATTTTTACGTTAAATGCAAAGATGACTTTGTTGAAGGGATCAGTTGTAGCTGCAGCTTCAGTGATGTCTCGCTTTGAAACATTTCCAATTTCAGCTTTTCGTATTTTAATTCCTTTATCTTTTGATTCTTTGATCAATGCTTCAAGACTACCAATGGTGTCTGCTTTGATTAATAATCCTTCTTCATCGACCTGAATATCAATATGTGTTTGTTTTTTGATTTCTTCAATAATTTCTTCTTCGTTTTCATTACAAACACGGAGTGGTGCACCAGGTATGACATCATCGAGGTTTGGTGATGATATTTTTATTCCTGCTGCAGCTGAAAGTTCTTTGACACTACTGAATCGTTCACGTGGATCTCTGATTTCATCGAGTGGTTTTGGTTTTAACAAGGCTTTGATGGTAGTGACAATAGGATCAGTTTTAGTGCCAATAGCAATCTTATCCGTATTTCGAAGTATGCCATTGTAAATAATGGTGTCAATGGTGGTTCCCATTCCTACTTCTTCTTTTACTTCAAGAACTGTTCCTTTGGCGGGCCCTGTTTCAATGTGAAGTTGTTCTTCTAGGAATCGTTGTGCTAATCCAACTAAAGTCATTAAAAGTTCGTTGATTCCTTCACCCGTTTTTGCTGAAATGGGAATGATCCCAATGGTTTTTCTGAAATCTTTGATTTTATAGTAAAGATCAGCTTGTAATCCTTCATCATACAAATCTCCGATGAGTTCATAGAGATCTTCTTCGAAAACGTTTTTGACTTTTGGTGGTTGTTGATCAATTCTTTTGTTAGCAATTCCTTCATTTTTTTGCCATCCGGATATGCTATCGATTTTGTTTGCTGCGATGATGAAAGGTGTTTTGTATTGTTTTAAAATATTAATTGATTCATAGGTTTGTGGTTTGAATCCTTCAGTGATATCAACGATTAATATGGCAATGTCAGCAAGTGATCCTCCTCGTGAGCGAAGTGTGGTAAACGCATGATGGCCTGGAGTGTCAATGAATAAAAGTCCTGGAAGAGTGAATGATTTTCCTTGGAGTAAGTTGCCACACACATTTTCTATCGCATCAATGGGTATCTCTGTTGCGCCGATATGTTGGGTGATTGCTCCTGATTCTCTTGATGCAACAGCAGTTCCTCTAATGAAATCGAGTAATGTTGTTTTTCCATGGTCGACATGTCCTAAAACGCTTACAATAGGTTGTCTTATGTATTTTTGGGGCATACGCACTCACTCGTGCTTCGGTATAAAGAGGTTCTTTTTAACGTTTATTGATTCAAGTGAAAAAATGTAAAAAAAGAGATGAAGGAAAGATTCAGGTGTTATTTACTGATGATATGCATATTTATTGCTTGACCGGTAGCAGAACACTCGATAGCCTCCTTTGCTTTTTTGTTCTGCATATTGGGTGTTTGTGGTCCATATATTTCCATTTGCTGCTTGGATTCGGTACAGCCAATGATTTATCATTTTTTTGTTCCTCCATTGCAAGTGAACATCGCAAACAGAAAATGTAGTATATATACAGTTGATTGAGGGCGGTGAAAGTATTAAAAATAGGGTCTTAGTTTCGTTTGTTATGATTCAATTCTCTTAACACAACTTCTTAGGAGGCTAAATGAATCATTGATGATTTCATATTGTGAAAGTATTGCTATGTGACTTGTTATGACTGAAGAATATTATCCTTGGGGTGGTGATTTCACCTCTGTTGATCCTGAAAGTGCTGTTGCTGTTGTCCTGCTTAATGTTGATTTTGTTCCAGAGGGAAACATCGCAGTGTATGGCCGGTTGAAAACAGAAAATATTGGGATTGAAAAAATTATTGCGAATGTTATTTCAAATCCGCATATTCGTTTTGTCGTGCTTTGTGGGGAGGATATTCGTGGTCATCGATCAGGAAGTTCGTTATTATGTCTACATAAAAATGGGATGAATGAGAATCATCGGGTTATTGATGCTCCTGGTGCTATTCCCTTTATTGAAAATCTAAATGAAGATGCAGTAGACCGATTCCGGAAACAAGTAGAAATTATTGATTTAATTGGAAAAACAGATCCAACTGTATTGCAGCAGGAGATTGATGCTCTTGTGGCTAAAGATGTTGAAGTGTTTGGTGAACCGTTCATTGCTATTCAATTGAAACAATCAGCTCATGAGGATTTTTCTGATAAACGAGCATTGCATTCAAAAATCATTGTGAATTATATGGGTAAAGTGAAAAAAAGAGAGTGAAAAAAAGTATGTTTTCGTTTACAAAGGATCAACAGGTATTTGAATTAGATGATATTTTTTTTGGTGGCCAACCTGGGCTTCATCCAACCGTGTTATTTGGTGGATTGTTTTTCAAGGGGAATCCTGATTTTGAGACTGCTGAAAAAGAAATAGGATCAATGTTATCTATTGCTGATAAGGTGGGTGTTCCAGGGATTCCTGATGTGTTCATTAAAAAAGAAAAGGATGTTGAGCCTTTGTTATCCTTTATTGAACGCGTGCTCCCTGAAAAATATCCGTTTTCTGTTGATATTACTGATCCTGATGTCAAGGTTACGGTGTTACAAGCATTGGATGATCATGGATTGTTACCTCGGACTATTTATAATTCGTTACATGTAGGTGTTACCAATGAAGAAAAAAAGATGCTTTCAGCTCATTCTCCTGCAATGGCTATCGTGGTTGCGTTTAATCCTAAGGATAAATCTCCGGATGGAAAAGTAGAGGTCCTTGAGAATGGAGCACATTTGATTGATCAGGGATTACTTGAGTTAGCAAAAACGTGTGGTATCGATCAGGTTTTAGTGGATACTGCGGCACTTGCTCCGGGTGATTATAGTGGTGCTGCAATAGCCGCACTACCCGTGGTTAAAGAAGAATTTGGGCTTCCGTCTGGGTGTGCGATTCATAATGTGGTTGAGAAATCATCATGGTTAAAGGATTTTACTTCTGCTAAACCCGTTGTTGATCAGGCTTCAAATGTGAATGTGCCCGTGTTTGGCGGTGATTTCTTGTTATTTGGTCCTATTGAGCATTCATCTACTGTGTTTCCATTGATTGCTTGGGAGGATATGCTTGTTTCTGAGTATGCTGAAGGTTATTTTGGTGTGACTCCTGCTCCAGGGCATCCTCGGGGGCGATTAATGGGATGAGTTCTGCTAAACCTGTATTAACCGTGATCGGATCGTATCCATCTGAAGTTGATCGGTTGCAGATGATGCAATCTTATTTTCAACAGTTGCAATTACCCAGTTGGAAACCAGTCATTCAACAAGCAGTAAATCGAATGGTTGATGCTGGTGTTCAACTTGTTTCTGATGGGCAGACACGTGATCCCTTTATGACCATTTTTACTCGTGGCTTCGGCGGTTGTCAAGTTCATGAACGAACAGAAGTGGTGGAACCAATTGAGTTTATTGAACCAGTTACGCTAGCGGATTTGGAATTTGTTAAATCAATACTTCCAAAAGATACCATGTTACTCGGACTTATCGTTGGACCGTATACCTTGAGTCAATCAGTAGTTGATAGTGTGTATGGAGATAAAAAAGAGTTAGCATTTGCTTTTGCTGACGCATTACGTCAGGAGGCTGAGTTGATTGAACCAGTCGTAGATATGATCAGTGTTGATGAACCATTTTATGCAAATGGATTCCCCGAGTATGCATTTGAATTAATTGATCATGTGTTGTCAAATGTGAATTGTCCCACTCGGCTTCATGCTTGTGGTAATGTAACTAGTATTGTACCATCATTACTTGATCTTCCAGTGGATGTGTTAAGTCATGAGTTTGCTGCAACTCCAGATCTTTTTGATGCATTTACTGAATATCCAAATACTCAGAAAAAGATTTGTTTGGGAAGCGTGCGATCTGATCAGGATCGAGTGGAATCTGTTGATGAAATCATTTCTCATATTCAACGTGGAATTGATGTGTTTGGTGATCATCTTGCTCAAATTGCTCCAGATTGTGGATTGCGTTTACTTCCTGAAAGAATCGCGTTTGAAAAATTAAGTCGTTTACATGAGGCTATTAAGGTGGTTTATGATGAATGAAAAAAAAAGTACTCCATCGGTTCCGGTAATTACTGCGAAGAAAACAAAAGAAAAAGATATTGTGCTAGATAAAAAGGGTTTTTTTGTGATCGAACTTGTTGATGATCAGATTCAAGTTGAGTTTTATCATAATGTGATAAAGAATCAACAGATTGTTTCTGGAAAACTAGCGAAAATGTTTGTTGGATCGTCTGCTGCAGCATTATCTGATACTATTGCTCAGCATATTCCAGGTCTTCGATCAGATCATTTGTTATATCTAGGCCGGGAGTTAATGCGTGCTGAAATTGCATTGAAGAATGATACTGATTATGAGCAAGATGGATGTTGATCGCACTCATTAAAAAAAAAGTTGTTGTTAGTGTGTGACACGTTGTCTTTGACAGTTGTTATCCATTTTTTGACGTTTTGAAAAAGGATCAAACTTTATTCAAATCAGTTGAATAGAAAATGAATTCATAGTTGTTTAATCACAGCTTTTCCATTGGCATGATATTCTTTTTTTCCATTACCTGTTTTCACATCTAAATAGGAAAATTCAACGGTGTCACCTTTACTAAAATCTTGTAAGTTTTTTACTTGACTATCCCAAACAGTTACTAGTTGTATTCCTTTTTTGGTTTTCAAATGAACTTTACTCACAAATCCATAGGTTTCATCTTTTCGGAAGAACACATTGGTTGGTGAAATAGAAAGAATCGTTCCTTTAAGGCTCAATGCATCTTTTGAATCTTTATTACGTTGCTTCTGTTCTTTAATCAATATGTGGTCATCATCATTTTTTTCTTCAATGGAAAGTGAACTCCATCGTCCTACATGAAGTTCAACCCCGTTTCTTCCTTGTTTAGTATACCCATTAATGATTTTTAGTTTCATGTGTTCTTTGATTTCTCCTTGTTCCACTCGATTTGCATCATCATTCCATAAAACGATAGGAAGTGATCCAGACTCATCAGTAAGCAGTAGATTGACTACTTTTCCTTGCCGTCCATTTTTCCGAGTGAACACATGAGCTGGTTGTATGGAGGAAATGATTCCTTCAACTGTTGCTTCTTGACCCGGGTGTACATCATTGAGTTTGACTACGTTTGCGGTGTTAAAACCAAGTTTGTCAACAAGTAAGAAAGCAGCAGCGTCATCATCGAGTAATTCACCAAATTCTTGTTTAATATTGGTTAGTTGTTCTTCGAATTCTTCTTTAGATTGTTCACTGCTGATAAGTTCGTATAATTCATTTTTTGTTTGCTGTTGTTCTGATTGCATCGTATCCATAAAAACAATTTTTTTTGGTTTTTTGAAAGGAAAAGGTAGGAAATAACAAATTTTCCCCAAATACCGATATAGTTATTCTTCTGTTGATTTAGATGGTTTGGTTTGTTGAATGACCTTTTCAGCAAGAAACGATCGAATGTCTTCTGGTTTGGTCATGTCAAGACCAAAATATTCCGGGAATCTTCGAGTTAACGTAATCAATTCAGTGTTTCGATGTTTCTTAGTATGAATCAAATGCATATCCGCAAGTTGATCCACATGATCATAGATCTTATCACCAGCCATTCGTCGTAAGTTTGATTGTTTCACTGGTTGATGAAACGCGATTAATGCAAGGGTGCGAAGCACTGAATCTTCGATTTCAGGTTGAGTGATCATCACTGATGGTTCAGTATACTCAGTTTTCAGTTGCATCACATATTTTGTGCCTGCTTTGACAATAGCCATGGAGGTATCCTTATTTTGATCATATTCATCCATGAGATCATTGAGAGCTTTGCGAACGGTTTTTCTGGATAACCCGGTTGCTTCTACGATTTCAGTGGTACTAAGCGGGTATCCAGCTGAAAACAACACGGATTCAACCAGTTTCTTTGATTTTGTGGTCACCACAGCACCATCCTACATTAAGTATATGGTAATGTTTTGATAAATATCTTTCCATATGGAAACTTTTTCTGAAAAACACGAATCTTATTATCATATGCAAGAAATAATACGCTGATGATTGTTTTTATGAGTTCTTCCCGGCTATTATCTTCACAGAGATCAGTGATTAAAATCTGTGATTGACCACATCGTTTGATTTTCTCCCAGATCTCAACGATGTCTTCTTCTAAATTATCTTCATGAGCCGTTCCCTTCATTCTTTTTCGAGATGCATCTTTTAATCGTTTGCGTTCTTCCCGTCGTCGTTGTTCCATGATCTGATGATTTTCTGCATCTTTTCTAGCGTAATCAAAAGCATCCAATAGTTCAATAAGAGTTACTTTTCGACTGCTTTCCCGGCGAACGGGTTCTTCAATAGGTGGATCAGGAACGGTCATCAGTAGATTAGTATACGTGTATTCATCATCAGCTGAAAGCCACATATCCGTTGAAAAATCATCCCAGTTAAAATCAGGTTCATCATCGATTGTTGGTTCCTGCATGTTAATAACTAAATTATCACTTTGCAACCGAAGGATCTTCCAAGCCATGTGAATGATTCTTCCTGCAGTAATCAGATCGATGTTTTCATCTTGTGCTCGTTTCAAATACATCGTTGAAAATTGCACAAGATCAATATCCCAAGGATCAAAATGAGCTTGCATCACCAGTTCAAAAGCTATCGAAATTGATCGATCAATTGGATCATGAATACCAATAAGATTTCCTTGATTGGTTTGTTTAAGGAGTTCAACGTATTCATTAATACGAGCGGCATCATCTGAATCATCAATAAGTGATTTATGAAAGAGTAAATGATTAATGACTTGGTTATCAATGGTCAATTGTTCAGTTTCAATCATGATGTTATCCTCCAGCTATTGCAATTTCCCCTTTTGGTCCTACTGAGTTTGGATCAACGCTTCCGATCATATCTGAAATACCCGTATCTTGCATGGTCACTCCATACACATGATCAGCTTCTTTTAATGCAATTTTACGTAGGGAAACCATGATGAATTGTGAATCTAACGCGTTTTGTTTTACCATGCGGCTCACGTTTTCTGCATTTACTCCATCTAGAAACATGTCTACTTCATCAAGCACGTAAAATGGACTGGGATCATATTGCTGAATCGCAAAAATAAATGCAAGTGATGCAATACTTTTCTCCCCGCCAGATAATGCTGAAAGCAGTAATACTTTTTTTCCACGAGGCCGAGCTTTAATGGTTAATCCAGATTCAAACAAGGTATCTGGATTGTCAAGTTTTAATTCAGCTTCGCCTCCTTCAGATAGTTCAGGATAGAGTTCTTGTAAGTTTTTATTGATTTCATGGTAGACTTCATAGAATTTTTTTTCTTTTTTCTTGGTGATTTCATCAACAAGATTAATTAATTTATGTCGTTGCTCTTGTAAATGTTTGATATCTTCATCCAGTTTTTGTTTCCGTTGGAGTTGATGGTCGTATTCTTCAAGTGCTCTCATGTTCACCGGTTCAAGTTCCCGCATGTTTTCTTCAACGATTTGAATACTGTGTTTCAATGAATCAACTGGTGGAAGGTTACTTGTGTCAACCTTGAAATCATAAACTTTGAGTTGATCATTAAGTTCTTTTAATGCTTCTTCAAGTGTTGGTAACCGATATTTCGCCCGAGAAATAAGATCATAATAGGATTCCACTCGGGAGGTTATCTTATCCAGTTCATGTTCTAAATCCACGGTTTCTTTGTAAATGGTATCTCGTTTTGAAGTGAATCCTTTGATTTTATCGCTCATTTGTTCTTGGACTTGTTGTAAGGTTTGGATTTGTTCAGTGAATTCTTCACGTTTCGTTGATAATTCAGTTCGATTAGTTTGATGTTGCTTGATTTCCTCTTTAATATCTGATATCTTCTGTGTTCGTTCTTTTTTTTGTTGATCAAGCAGTTCTTTTTGTTTGGTAATCCCTTGTAATTCAGCGTTCAATGAGAGTTTTTTATCTTTTAATTCAGCTAGTGTGTTTTCAAAATCTCTTGCTTTCTGAGCATCTTCTTTGGATGTTTTTGAAAGTAATTTTTTTCCTTTTTGTTGTTTTTGTTCATCAAGTGATTCTAGTGTTTCTTGAAGTGTTGTGATCTGATTGCTCAGTTTTTCTTTTTCTTTGGCTAACGTTTCATATTCATCTTGTTTTCCTTGTAGTTGATTACTGACCTTTTCTTTTTTCGTTTGAAACGTTTTTTTCCGAAGGTTCATATCTTGCAGTTCATGTTCGGAAACACTAGTTGGTTCCATGGTGCTAAGTTCATTTTCAATATCTGTGATTTCTTGTTTTAAATGTTGAATAGTACGTTGGAGTTGTTCTTGGTGGGTTAACGTATTTCGAAGTTCGTTACTGACCTCATCTAGTTTAGTTCGATCTGCTTCGCCAAACGCAAGTTGCATTTTTGGAGTACTTCCTCCTTTCATCGCCCCACTTGCTTCAATAAGACTTCCTTTCAGATCAACAAGACGCACCCCTCCCATCATCCGGCGAGCATCTTTCAGGCTATCAACAACAATGGTATCTCCAAAGACATACCAAAACGCACCGCGGTATTCATCTTGAAAATTAATGAGATCTATCGCGAATCCATGAGCATGTTCATCTTTAACCGTCATTAATGCTTTACCACGAGGTTTACCAGCGATCATTTTATTAAGTGGTAAAAACGTTGCTCGGCCAAGGTTTCGTTTTTGTAAATAATGTATTGCTTTAGCTGCAGCTTGGTCATCTTCCACGATGATACTTTGCATTCGGCCGCCAGCTGCAATGGCCATTGCGGTTTTATAAATTGAATCAACTTGTGCAAGTTCAGCAATAGTTCCATGTATGCCTTGTAATTGTTTCGTATCCCTGGCATTTAATATTTGATTGACTGCTCGATTATATTTTTGATGAACTGAAGAAATAGCTTCATATTCAGCTTCAAGTTTTGCTTTTTGTTGTTGCAGTGATCTGATCCGGTTATCTAAATCATTGAGTTGTTCAGTAAGTTCAGCTTGTTGTTTTTTCTTTTCAAAGAGTTTTTGTTCAAGTTTCTTTCGTTGTTTTCGTTCTTCACCATGTTC
>CAYPUK010000040.1:0-7762 GCA_964414035.1 uncultured Thermoplasmatales archaeon
AATAAAAAAATGTGATTTTGTTAGTTTGTAAGATTTTTTAATAATTGGGATTTATGTATGTTCGTTCACTTTTGTTTTTTGGGGTATGAAGAAGGTGGATAGAAGATTAAAAGAATTAGTTCATAAATCACCAATTCTCTGGGGGTTGAAAGTGTAACTATGTACTTTTTCCTTTTATCTTATTCTATTCTTGGTGCAGGAATCAAGTTCATTGATGCTGCATATGATGAAAAAACATTTAGTAAGAAACTAGCCTTGCTCTTGGCTCCTTTCCTAGGCGGATTATGGGCTTATACCATGTTTATAAACCCATTTTCCGCTACCATTCTCCTTTCCATTTTACTTGGAGTGATTTTAAAAGGAAAAATCGATAACATAGCTCATTTCTCAGGTGTAATCATTATTATACCAATTATTCTCATTTTAGGTATTGAATTACTTTTTATTCCACTCCTCTTTCTTGCAGCCGCAGCATTACTTGATGAATTAGGAAATGATTGCGTGGGAGATTCTTTTGATGCAGTAAATAACAATCCTGTCTCTCGTTTTTTTGTTTATTTTTTCGATCACCGATGGTTGTTAAAAATCGCTGTTCTTTTACTAACAATGATTGGAACAATACCCATTCATTTCTTCTTTGCTATGATCTTTTTTGATTACTCCTATCTAACCGTCCGCTATTTCAGCGAAGTGAAACAAGGAAAAAGACCTGGTTATGATCGATTGGAATTAAAAGTAAAATCAATCCTAGCTCAAAAGAAGATTTTGAAGGAATAATCAATCAACCATAATTCGGAAAAAATAGATAATATTTATAATGATTAAATTTATACTGAGGTGAATAGTTTAATCATTAAATAATAACATGATTATTTATTAGAGGATAGGATGGTGTGTATTCAAGAATTATTGCTTAACATGGGGAATTTAACCTATGTGTTATTCTTACTTTTTCCAGTGCTAGGGGCGGGTATCAAATATGTTGATGCTGCTTTTGATGAAGAAGTGTTCAATAAAAATAAAGCAATAATATTTGCAATATTTCTTGGCATCCTTTGGGCATTTACCATGATCCTTCATCCCATGGCTGCTACCATTCTTTTAGCAGTTATTCTTGGAGTGTTAGTGAAAGGTAAGATCGATAATGTTGCTCATGCAGCAGGTCTTGTAAGCATTCTTATTTTTTATATGATCCTTTGGTATCTTTTTGATGGTGTGATCATTTATTTTATGCCGCTTTTTTTTCTTGCTGCAGCAGCAGTATTGGATGAAATTGGAAATGATGTGATTAGTTACAACAGTGAATTTTCCAATAATCATACATTTGGTTATCAATTCTTCAAATATTTTTTTGGCAGAAGACATTTCATGAAAGTAGCCCTCATATATCTCTTCATCATCGCGGGTTATCCTCTTTATTTTTTTGTTGCGTTTCTTTTCTTTGATGAAGCTTATATGATGGTTGCATTATATAGTAAGTCAAAAATAGAGTCGCCGAATTCTGATTATTCACATGTTAAATCATCTGAGGTAAATACATAATGAAAATTGATTGTGATATGTTAGTTGTGGGTGCAGGGCCAGCCGGTCTTGTTGCTTCAGTGTTGCTTTCAGAAAAAGGGTTTTCAGTGGTGATTCTAGAGAAAGAAAATCATGTTGGCAGCATCTCTCCTAAATTTGATATTACTGAGGGAAATAGAATTAAATCTATTATTGATGAATTAAACATCACCCCCAATAAAATATCATCCAAATCAGAGTGGATTTCTCAAAATAATTCATTTATTCTTGATTCGGTGATTCAGGATTTTTATTTTAAAAGAGGGAACACAAATGATTCTATTGAACAGAAGCTCTATCAAAAATTAAGAGAAAAAACTGATTTGGTAACCTTCTTTTTTAATTCAACAGTAGATACAATAAAATCGAGTGGAACTAACATTGAATATGCCATATCCAAAAAAAATAAGATAATCCCTAAGCATGTCATTTTTGCTGATGGCGGAAACAAAAGTATCGACCAGAAATTGAACCAGGATTCAAAAATCTTAGCTACATTTATAGGTTTCGGAGCAGTTTTTTTATCTTCTTCAACTGAATTAATTCCTCATGCAAAAATCTATTTTGATTGGAATATTGCTCCTGGCGGATACATATATTCAGGATCTGTGGATGATGAAACATTTGTATGCGTGGTTGTGGATGAAAAATTTTCTAAAAAGATGGATTTGAAAAAACGTCTTGACAATTTTATTAAAACAAATTTTGGCAATGTCAAAATTTTAAATTACTTTAGTGGAAAGGGTACGAGTGGTTTGAAACGGGTTGCAAAAGGAAACAGGTTTCAAGTGGGAGGAAGTGCTTTTTTCCATGATCCTTTCCTTGGCTATGGCCTCAATTATGCCATTGAATCCGCATATTACACAGCTCAATCAATAATTAACGGAGATTATGATATATATTCATCATATCATACAAAAATTCAAGATGAGATCAAGAAATCGTTCTTTGCGCGGGAGATCTGGCGAAAAGCAGATGATACCTTCTTTGATAGATTCATAGGATCGCTGAATGGTACGTACAATCCATCTGAACAAGAAATCATCAACCTTTTAAAATTATTCCAAGATTAAATTTGATATCTCATTAATTATGTCAAACCCGCTTTTTACTGCAGAATCCATGGAAGGATATAAGGTAGAATAATCACCAGCAAAACGTAAATTTTCAATGTTAATAGTTATTAGTTTTTTTACTGCATTCACATACGATTCATCAACTCGTGGCATACCACATTTCCAATCGTAATAAAATATATCTAGTATTTTTTCTTCAATTGTTTTACCAAAAAGGTCTTCGATGAACGTTAGAGATTCAGTGATTACCTCATCTTTATCAAACGATTTGTTTTGATAGGGCAAAAGACATCCAATAAATCTATCCGTTCCAATTTCAAATTGTTCAATCACTGAAATCTTATATTCATCTTCAGGAAAAAATATGTAACGAGGTTGATCTGAAAAAATTGAATCAATCTTAAAGAATACGACAATACAACCATTATAATGTATATCTTGAAAAATAGTATCTAATTCAGAAGAACCTTTAAACTGGATTTGTCCTGGAGGTGCTGTCGATACAACAAGATCATTAGAGGTATCAATATAACCATTATCTGTATCCATCCCCGCCAGTTTATTATCTCGAATGATACAGTATTTAACCACGTTTCTCTCAATGGTTACATCCTGAGCTAAAGCGGAAATTATTTCCTCAAGACCTTGTTTAAATGTGAAACATTCTTCAAAAAATGTCTCAAGAATATAATTCCCATAATACGCTAACACCATGGAAGAATCTGAGAAGGTTATTGCTCTTATGATTCCTTTTGGAATGAAAAGGGCATTTTTATCGAAATTCTTTAAGAACCAATCATCAAAGTACTCTTTCTCATCAATACTGTTTTGATATTTTAGAATGTTTTGAATAACCGAAATTACTTGATCAATATTCCTTAATACTTTGCCATCTTGATAAAACGAGATGTCTGAAAAATCCAATGGGATGACATCTCCATTCAATTTTTTTTTATCAATTATATTTCTGAAATTTAAATCGGATTTGCAAAAAAATTGTGATCCAATCTCAAAAGAAGACGTTGCTGAATGAAGAGTCTTTATTCTCCCCCCAAGGAAATCATTTTTTTCAATTACCACAACATTTTTTTTATCAGGGTAATAATCTGCTATGGTTAACCCTGATATTCCTGCCCCTATAATATACAACTTAGTTATGAAAACCAACTCCTGTTAATGACATTTCAAGAATCTTTTGACCTTTCTTTCTATCTTTTTCTGATAAAATCTCACCGCCCCCAAAAATAATTAAAAAATCATGATCAAAATGTTCAAGGATCTTCTCATAAATCTTCACGTTACCAATACCTAATGCCTCAAACATCACCGCACATGAAAAAATCAAGAGTAGATTTGTTCCCTTTTGATTAAATTCATTAACAAAATTAATGAAATGATCATCAATATATTTTCCATCAGTAACGCTAATACCAACAGTATCAAACACGGGGTGACCAAAACCTATCGAATCTCCATAAAACGTACCCGGACATCGAGGATGGATTCCACCATATTGGTCCTTAGTCAACACTGGAGCAAACACAAACCTTCTATGAACCAATTCAGGTTCATCAAAGATCAAATCAGGACTGTACCCAAGTTCATTTACATAAAAAGATAAGGCAGTCTTTCCATCGATTTTTTGAACGATATGCCCAAAGGTTTTCTTGCTATTGACTTTGTGCCATGACTTAGGCATAGGCATCATACTTACAGTGTCAAGATCATAATTCAATCCACCAATTTCTAAAAGAACGATTGCATCTGAATAACTTTTATTACCAATAAATTGGTAATTATCATTGTATGAATTGTCATCTATAGTACTGCAACCAACAATATCATTTTCAACCGCATTAGAAAGATGTTCTAAAACCTCCAATTCCCTCCCCACACCAGTATTGGATTTTGTTGTGGAGAATTTCAAAAGACTGGGAGCCATTTTTTCAAGGGCTTTATTTTTTGTGATGATTAACTTTTCCCCATTTCTAAAATTAGGCATTGAAGGTCCAGGTAAAAAGGAAAGTAAGAGATTATTTGGATTATTTGAAAGCTGCTTTTTCAGTTGATCAATCGTTTTCTTCGGGTTCTTTCTTGTACCTCGAGCTAATACATCATTCACCTGTAATAATCCATCATAAGCCAATCCAACTCCACCTCTAGAAAAAACTCCATCTTTATTGATAAAACCTGAAATGGTTCCACCAATAAGCGGCGTTCCTTCCGGTAAAACATCCCATACACCATTAAGAAATTCCTGAAAGCCCCCATGTTTTTCATAATGAATCGTTGAAAAAAGTAAGAAAAAACTTGGATCATGAGTTAGATTTTTGAGTGTGTTCTCTGCTAATTCTCGTCCCGCTTCACGAGCATCCCATTTCCGGGACATCCCAACACTCGCTTTAAAATCATTGCTGCCCTCATCAGCATTATTATCTTTTCCAAACATATTATCTTCTACCATTCCCCATCCATCATCCACATTGGCTAGCTATATTTCATTATTACTATAAAAACATTATCAATCAAGAAGTTTAAAAAGCCTTCAACCAACTCAATGCTATCCAAAAACAGGCATCTCAAAACAACAATAAACAAATACAACAATCATTCCAAATCATTTAGATAAACCACCACAAACCAGTTGTCTAAAAAAAGCCCTTGCCCAACATTCAAGATAAAACATCTAATCTTCAACCCATAAAACACAAATACATTCCAGAGAAAATACCAACGAACGTATTGAACTATCATTCAATTTCAATTTAATTTTAGTCGCACTATTATTAAACTACAGTTTAATTTTAGTAAACTATTTATATATTCAATGTATAACTTTAGATCATGTATGTCAAGAGAACAATACGAAAAAAATTTGATAAAATAACGAATAATTATAACATGGTTGCAGTAGTTGGCGCAAGACAAGCAGGTAAAACCACTTTTTTAAAAAAACAAATTGAAAATAAAGATTCGTCCTATATATTATTTGATGATCCTGACGCCAGATCGTTATTCGAGGAGGACATAAAAAAGTTTGAACAACAGTTCATTTCTAATCATACTATTTCCATTTTAGACGAAGTTCAATATTGTAATGATGCAGGCAGAAAACTAAAATATCTTGTGGATTCCAATCATAACCTTTGGATAACATCATCTTCAGAAATTATTTTATCAAAACAAATACTTTCCTTTCTTGTAGGAAGAGTTTCAATTATCATATTATATCCTTTTTCCCTTCAAGAATTTATATCTGCAAAAAAACAAAAAGCGTTGAACAAAAAAATTCTTGAACGAATGATCTGGGAACATGCTACCTATGGCGGATATCCAAAAGTAGTATTAACTGAAGACATTGAAATAAAAAAAACAATTCTTAACGATCTTTACAATACAATGATTTTAAAAGATGTCGCACAAACATTTTCCATAGAGGATATCAGATCTTTAGAAGAATTTACGAAATTTCTTGCATTATCCATTGGAGATATGGTAACTTATGATAAAATAGCAAATAAATTAAAACTATCCTTTCAAACAGTTAAAAAATATCTTAATGCAATGGAAAAAAGCTATCTAATATATCGAGTAAAACCTTATTTTACAAACAAAAAGAAAGAGATTGTCAAGCAACCAAAACTTTATTTTATTGACACCGGCTTGAGAAATAGTATTGCAAGAAAGTTTAACGCAACACTAGAAGGAAAATTATTTGAAAACTATGTACTCATAGAACTATTAAAAATGGGTTTTCAACCGAAATATTGGAGAACGAAACATAAAACCGAAGTTGATTTTATCATAGAAACAGATCAAAATACTATTATTCCAATTGAAGTCAAAATACAAACAGAAATTGGAAAAATTGAAAGAAGTTTACACACATTTATTGACTACTACAAACCCAAAAAAGCAATAATAGTCAGTTATAAAGGAGAACACGGAAAAACAAAAATAAATGATTGTGAAATCATTTATACCCCTGTTTTAGAACTTAAAAAACACATCTAAAAAACAAATCATCAACTATTTCCTTACCGTTTTACTACAGGTTTACCCTTCAGTTGAGCTGGTGCAAACTCAAAATAGTCATCCTTGTCAAACCACGCACAACAAATCCGATTCAATGGAATTTGTGCACGAAATGATAATGCTAACGCGTAATGATACAATTGACCAGTAGCCTTTTTTTTACAGCCTTTGGCTTATAATCTAAAATATAAACCATATCATTTCGAATTTGCAGTAAATCAATATGACCTGTTATTCCATCACCAACTCGTTTTTCCCAATACCACGCCGGGATTTCACACGCAACCGTTGCCGTATCATTAACAAGCATAAACGTTTCAACGACTTTATGACGCTGATGATTCGTTCTTGCTGCATTCACTGCAAAACCAGCTAGGTCACACGCAAGATTCTTTCTTCGCATCACATTCACCTTTAACTGACAACTTGGTGTTGAACACCGTTTTCAAATCTCAAAAAACACATCCGGAAAACCTTTTTTAAACTGGGTTAAAAACGAAAAAAGCCGAGGAAACAAATTACCAACCAACAACTGATTTTTATAGTGATGAATTCGAAAAACATAGGGTAAGTTTTCATGATCAAATCTTTTACTGTACACGACTTGTTCACTATGTACAAATTGTGATCGAAGAGATCTAATTGGACTAAACCGTTGAAATTCATTAATCCACTGATTAATCACACTTTTTGATGTTTTCACTTTAAACCGCTTATTCACCTGTTTAGACGTTTCCCTTGTCGAATATCCAAGATTATACTTAGTAATCGCATCTACAATCATTTGCGGCGGATAGGCTTTATGTTTCAGAGGATGAGTTGAAAAATACTTCTTACAATCCTTACAAAAATATCGTTGATGAGAAGAATACCTTATTTTTCTCACTCCCTTTTTAATAACATTAGTACCCTCACACCAAGGACAATTCATAAATTATCACTACCAATTATATAAAAATATAACATAAATGTTTTGGATTTAGTATAGTACATACTCAGTAGGTTACATTTTCACCTAGAATTTAACCCTTAAAATTATTCTGTAAGGTGGATAATATGCCTTTTGATGTTAGATTAGCAGATCCCACATC
>CAYPUK010000041.1:0-13609 GCA_964414035.1 uncultured Thermoplasmatales archaeon
CTCTTTTTCCAAAGATACGATAAATTAATCGGTGTCGAGGATTCAAAGGGGCCATACACCGTAGGACAAGAAGACTCCCACTTAATATAATATGAAACATTATCTCCTTCCGGGTCATCACAATAAAAACTGTATTCAGTCAATTCGCCTGATTTTCCAAAAACCGGTCCCGAAATAGAAACGTTTTCAGGAGGATTATTCAGATAAGAAACATCAACAATCTTCCCATCTCTTAAACATTTCTCTTCCTCAGACATGACCATGTTAAACGGGAAAACGAAAAGAAAGAAAAATAAAACTGCTACACTTCTTTTCAAAATCATCCTGTTCAATCATTATATTTGTCTCTATAAGATATTAAACTTTTCCTTCCACCTATTAAAGATCATTCAACCTTTCTTTTAGATTAACAAAATAATCCTAATGTTTAAAACATTGATTCTCATAACCTCTATACAAAGTTGAAGGTGGAATATGGTAAAACTTCGAGGGAGAATCACACTCTTTCTAATCATCGTTTTATCTGTTTTAGCGTTTGGCATGATTGGATTTATTTATCTTAAAACCCAAGAAGGAGGAATACCAACACTCATTGACGCCTTTTCATGGGCTATTGTCACCTTATCAACATTAGGATCCTATTCAACAGATACCATGCTTAATTCAACCATGGGAAAATTGTTTACTTCTCTAGTTGTAGTGCTCGGAATCTCTGTATTTTTTGTAGGAACACCACTAATTTTAGCACCATGGATTGAACAACGAATTAAAACCACGCTTAAACCTCGTCCATCATCCATTCAAAAAAAGGATCATGTTATCATCTGTGGATACAGTGAAATCATCGATGAAGTCCTTGATGCATTAAAACTTCATAATGTTGGATTTATCATCATTGAGAATAATGAAAATATAATTCGAAAAATAACTCAAAAACATCTACCATATGTGCGTGGAGATCCTACTGAAGATAATATTCTAAAAAAAGCAAATATCCAATCGGCGTTATCTTTAATTGCAGCAAAAAATGATGAACAAAATGCATTTATTTGTTTATCTGCAAAAAGTCTTGCAAAAAATTTACGTGTTATCGCGATTTCTGAAAAAACAAATAGTGCAAAAACCCTTTATGCAGCTGGAGCTACAACAGTTATAAATCCCCGAATTTTTGCGGGAAGCATCCTTGGAAGAAGAGCATGTCATGATTACACCTTAGATGTCTCAGGAAAATTTGCAAACTTCGGTGATTTAGAAATACGACAATATGCGATTTCCTCAACTTCAATTATCAATGGCCTAAAAATCAGAAGAGCACGCATTAGATCTGTAACTGGAGCAATCATCATAGGCTTGTGGAAGGAGGGAAAATTATTGATTAACCCCTCACCAGATGAAATACTCTATGAAGGAACAACAATTCTTGCGATGGGAACAAAAAAACAACTTGATTTTCTCTACAAATTAACCGGGGGAGAAAAATGAATGACGTAATCGTCTGCGGATATGGCATCATCGGTCGACGCATAGCATTTGCTCTTAAAAAACATCAAATCTCATTTATTGCCATAGATCAAAGATCCGATATCAGTGATGAGACCATTTCGTTTTTGCAAGGAGATGCAACTTCTGAAGATATCCTGAAACAAGCAGGCGTCCAAGAAGCAAAAACCATTGTTGCGGCAACAGATAATGATGTGACCAATGCTTTTATCACCCTTCTTGCTAGAGAACTCAACAAAAATATTACTATTTTAGCCTGTGTTTCAGAAGTTGGAAACGTAGATAAATTGGACAAGGCAGGTGCCGATTACGTATTTTCAATGGCCAATGTAGGCAGATTCATTGCAAAATGTGCCATAGAACCCTTCGTTGCTGAATTTTTGGATATGATCAACATCATGGAAGGAGTTGAGATCATGCCACTTGAAATCAATGAACAATCAAAAATAGCAAATAAAACCATTAAAAAAGCAAAGATTTGGAAGAAAACAGGTGCCAATATTATTGCTATCAGAAGAAAGAAACAAACGATTTACGCACCATCAGAAGATGAACAAATCCTTCCAGAAGATATCCTCCTTGCTATAGGAAACGCTGAACAAATCAGAGCATTATTCAATCTTACCGAACCAGAAAAATCAATTGAATCAACACCATAAAAAAAGAGTATTTGGAAAAAGGAAAAACTCTTTTTCCAACTAAACCGGAGCAAGCGTTCCAGCAAAGACCTGCCAAGCAAGCGCTGATTTTGCAACTAAACTTAGCACAATATACATTTTTTCTCCATACAAATAATCCTTCCACTTTCCAACTTTCTTATATTGCAATACCATGTTTATTGCAAAAAGATTGAAGAACACTGCAATTGAGATAAAAATCCCAACCACAAAATCAGGAACTGATTCAGCAGCAATCAATGGGATAAAAATAACAACCCAAGGAACAAAACCAGAGATACAACCAATAATATAAGACGTCCAGTCTGTTTTTTTCGTGGTTTGATTATGTAACTCCATGACTAACCCAAGAAGATTCATCACCGCTGTTAACGTGAATAACGCCATCAAAGTTCCAACATCGTAAATAGTCACCAGCATAGCAATAATTACGATCATCAGTGATGCACTAAAGGAATACTCAATCCAACGACCCGGATTCATCTTTTTCTTTAGGTTGTTAACATACCAATCATACAACACAGAAGAAAGTAAAAAATGAGCTGAAGCTGACATTAACAAAAATAAAGCAACTAATGGACCAATAGGTACTTCAACAATGGTTTCAGATACCGGAGCAATTGATTGAGTCACTTGATTGAACTCGGGATATGAATACGTAATCGGAAGAGAATAATCATTACTTAAAATAATCATGAGAAATGCTTGAAACAAATGAAAAAAACCCATCACTCCATTAAACAACCGAAGTCGCTTAAAACAACTCTCCCCAACTGGGTCAAAACAACTTGGTTTCTCAGTTTTTACCTCAGTTTTTGGAAACATAAATTTTCCATATGTTTTACAGTTAGGACAGGTTACAAATACTTCCTGACCAGGTTTTCCTTCAACAGAAAACCGATGATCACAAGTTGGACAACTAATCGTTTTTTCAACCATGTTTTCTCCTCACACGATACATCCTGAATATGACAAGAAATGACATAATCCTATTTAATAATGTTGATATCCACTTGTTTTACATCATAAGATTTATGATATCTGTTTCATTACCTCTTTTCGGATGCAAAAATCCTCGCAGAGGGACGGATTGAATCGTTATGAAGATTAACCAAGAAAAAAAAGAAATCATCAATTGCCCAGGAAACGTGTTAGTAACTGCAAATCCTGGTACTGGAAAAACATTGCTTCTTGCATACAAATATGCAACTTTAATCGATCATGGCATCTCTCCAGATCAAATTCTTTGTTTAACTTTCACACGAAAAGCAAGGAAGGAAATGGAAGACCGGATTACTAAGATTCTCAAAGAAAAAAATATTCCAATTGATGTATCTGAGTTATATATTCATACGTTTCATTCATTTGCTCTTGATACGATAGAAGAAGCAGATTTGGTTTCAACAAACCTACTTCGATATACCATATACAGGTATCTAAGGGATCATAATACACTTAACTATTCTGAAGGTTACCTTCTTTCTACTATTGTTCCAAAAATGGAAAACCTGATACGATACTTGAAAAGTTTTGGTATCACAAGTGATATGATTGATACTGAATCTGTCAAACCATTCATCACTGATTTTAAACAGTATACGAAAGAAGAATTAGAACAATTTTTGGAGGAATTCGTTCAAATCTTTCAATATTATGAACAAGTGAAAGGAAGTATGGGCCTTGATTATTCAGACATGCTCATTGATTTTCTAAAACAACATAATACTCCTTCATTTCAATACGTCTTAGTTGATGAACTCCAAGATGTCAACCGCATGGAAGCTGATATTGCATTACAATCCGGGGACACATTTATTGCTGTTGGAGATCAAAAACAAGCAATCTTCGGATTCCAAGGAGGAAGCATTCTAAATTTTGAAAAATTCAGTGATTCAACTTCTTTTGTGCTCTCTGAAAATTTCCGAAGCACTAATGCAATACTTGATTACGCTCGAGATTACTTCTCTTTAAGAACAAAAGAAAAACATCATATACAAGAATTAGCACATTTACAAAATAAAAAATCTTATTTTGGCACAAAACCCGTGATTTATGAAGTTTCAAAAGATGATCTGTATACTTCAGTGTGCCGATTGGCAAATAACTTTTCCCGGCAAAACAAACAAATAGCAATCATCGCGCGAACAAACACACAAATCTCAAAGATTTCAAAAGAACTTGAAATACGAGATATTGATCATTCATCAACATTTTTTTCAGCATCAAACGAAGCACAAACAAGTATTATCAATTTCCTCAAAGGAATACTTAGCAATAACGTTGATTACATTAAAGAGGCAATGTTTACTCCCTTCTTCCCAATTTCATTAGAAGAAGCATTCAGGCTTTCAGAAAAAAAATATCTATCACTATCTGAGTTGTATACCGCATGCCCTAAATTCAAATGGATGAAAAAAAGGCTTGGAAATCTTGAAGATGTCAATCAATTATTCAGACAAAACATTATACCAATATCAATCGGCTATGGGGAAGAATATCTTCTTGCAGCACTAGCAATAAAAGATGCGTTTCAAGAAGCAATGAAAGTAATTGATCATAAAACAGTTGATAATCTTTCAGCATTTTTGCAATCCACTGATCTTCTTGCAAGTGAATCAAATATTGAAAAGAATGTAGTATTAACCACCGTTCATAAAGCAAAAGGAAAACAATTTGATACCGTAATCTATGTTCCAACCAAAACACAAGACCGATCGAATTTTCAAGATGCAGTGGTAAAAGCAATCCTTCAATCAAAAGGAATCAACGCTGAAGAAGAACTTGAAGAAGAAACCCTTCGAGTAAATTTTGTGGCATTTACTAGAGCAAAAAAAGAACTCTACATTGTGACGGATCAAATCAAAGATTATCAAACAAATAGTGCTACCGTGAAAGATCTTACGGGTGATGAAGTTGAAGGCGAAATAGATTCAGAACAACAAAAAAAAGCATTCACCCTTTTTGTAAACAAAGATTATGACACTGCTAAAAAACTCTTAGAAACAAAGCATGTCTGGATCACTGATTTTATCAGAAATCATTTCGAAAACCTAGAAACCCTCTCTTTTTCAGCTATTACCACAGATGCATATGATTATTTGAAACAACGAATTCTCCGTCTTGGACAACAATCAGATTCCTTAACGGTTGGAAGCGAAGTACACCAACTTGCTGAACAGATGATTGAAGGTATAGAGTATCAAGTAAAGGAAGAATACAAACCATATGAAGCAAATATCAAAATCTTAATGGATGAAATTCATCAAGATTATCCTGAAGACTACCTCATTGAAGAAAATATTACGGTTTCACTTGCAAAACTCATAGACACAAAAACGCCACTTAAATTTACAGGAAAACTAGATGCCGTATTCAAAAACAATGACCAATACCTTATCGTTGATTGGAAAACAAGTAAAAACCAACAGTATGGATCCTCACATCGCCGGCAACTTGCAGCATACAAAAAAGCATTCTCAATAGAACATAATGTGCCACTTGAAAACATCAAGGTTGCCATCGGCTATGTTGGACTGAAAAAAACCATTAATGATGGAGTCATTGGCACAACACTTGATAAAAAACAACCATCATCCACTGCGGTTAATACATTTGAAAAACATGTGAAAACCATCTTATCATGGAAAGATAATGTTGATTTGTTCTTTGATGAATTACAGCAAACAAAAAATGATGATGCATTACTCCGCAGTGTTTTAGAACAATATCAAAAAGAACAATCATAAATAAAAAACACTTTGCGATTTGGAACCTTTTGTTTTCTACTTGAATTCACTTATTATCTATTTTCTTCTTTCCAATGATGGTAAACATCCAATCATTCTTTTTAAAATCTTTTTGAATGATACTAAAACCATTTTTTTCAAATAGATCCATCACTGATTTCATCGTATATGCTGTTTTATACGCGTCAACATGGTACTGAGCAACAGAATAACCTGATTTCTTCAGAAGCATATGAATTTTAATCAACAACAATCTCAATCGTGAAAAATCCTTATTCAACGCTTCAATAATAAACATGCCACCGGGTTTTAACACTCTGAAGACTTCTTGAAATCCTTGATCTATATCATCCCAATAAGTTAAGGTGTATCGAGTAACGACAATATCAGCATAATTTGATTGAACTGGAATTTTTTCAGCAGAACCAACCCGTAATTCAATATCCGTATTTTTCTTTGCAAGATTTATCATCTGCTTGGAAGGATCAATGCCAATAATGCTACTATGAGGAATCCTTCTTTTCAATTCATTTGATAGCAATCCTGGACCTACTCCTAAATCTATGATTAAAGGATGGTCGACTAAGTGTACAAATTCTTTTACTTTTTCTGCAAGGTTTTGATAGAGCATAGTATATTTGCGCATATATTGATCGAACTGATTACATTCCCGATCAGAAAAAGAAAATGAAATTCCTCGTTGTGTTTCATACAATGTTACAACTGCACCAATGATACTAGGTACCAACCAGATAATAACAAACCAAAACAAGGATAAGCTCACAATTTGTTCAGCACTGATTAGTACTCCATTCGTTAATTTTGGAACAGAAAACATGGTGATTAATGCTGCTTCCCGGGTTCCAATGCCATAAATTGAAATGGGAATACTTGAAATCACATCAGCAACGGCCATAATGAATATAAAAAAGTAAAATGGTATTGAAACATTGAACAATCGTGCGATAAAAAAAAGCATGACATATTTCAAAACCCATCCAGTAACTGATAGACTAAATGGTAGGATTGCATCTTTGAGATTTGGCACATCTTTATGAAAACTTTCCACAGAATCTTGTAATCTACCCGCGATTTTTGAAAATAAAGAATGAGTTATCAATTTTTGAAAAAACTTTTGGGATTGATCAGATTTTACAAACAATACATAAAGCGATACCACAAGGACAACTACCGCAAGGATAACCAAAAATAAATAAGGATATATCTGACTGAGAAAAATTGCTCCAATGAAACCTAACGAAAGCAATGCAAGATACTCAATGGTATTAAACGTCACAATATTTGACAAACATTTAGCAAGCGGTTCCCCACTTTCTTTTGATAAATACAATGATCGAGTATATGCACCAAGCCCTCCAGGAGTAATAAAACCATAAAAATAACCAATAAACAAATTCTTGATACTGTACCAAAAACTCACATTGATTCGTTGTCTTTTTAACAATAATTGCCATTCAATGGTAACTAAGAATAATAATGGTACAAACACAAAAAAAGAAAGGATGGCATACACAAAAGGGATTTCTGAAAAAATCTGAAACATTGTTGAAAAATCAAGCTGAAAAAGAATAAAAGCAAAAATAATGAGTCCAATCACTGGTAACAGATTCTTCAAACGCATAATTTACAGAATCATGTATCTAAGCATCTTATATTATTGTTTTTTAACAAACAAAAGAAAAAAAGAATGAGAAGAAAAACACGTGAAATGTTATTCTTCATCAACTTCATCAACAATTCCTTCAACACCATCAGGCTCATGACGTTTAAAATACGTTAGATCAATCATACTCCAATCATCAACATCATTTTCACCATTGGTTCCATCAGAATACCCAAGAACATAACTTCCAAACTTGTTATAATTCATACAACTCTCATAATTCTCCCAGGTTTCAATTGCTTCCTGCTGCATTTGAAGTTGCGTTAGAAATGGAATCCCTTCCATGCCTCGTCGAATCTGGGTTCCATTATCAATACCTGGATTAGTATCACCACGCAAGCTAAGCGTATGCCCAAGTTCATGCATAAAACCACAACTCATTGCAATTCGCTGCATCCGAGGAGTCACAGCAGGTGGGAAAAACACCGTTCGATAAAACTTAGCATTACAAGGAACACTGATCACATCATATGCAAGTTTGTAATCCTGAGGATGCGCCCAACCAGCACTATGCACAATCACCCCATATCGGAAAACGCCTTTCCGATCATCAGCGAAATGATACTTGTAATATTCAGAACCAATACCTCCTTCCTGCAAAATATATTCCTCATGAAAATCAAGATATTCGCCACCGCCACCCATGATACCATCATCAATATGAAGCGTAATCCCTTGATCTGAAAACTTATCCATCACCATCTGCTGACTTTCCTCCCAGAACACGTGTTCCTTACCAAATAAGCCAGGTGATTTTTCCATGAAATCAACTTCAACAAAAATATCCTGTCGATATGGATTAGCTAAATATTTCCTTAATTTGTATTCTTCACTATTCGGTATTCCATCATTATCAGGATCGAGGCTCGTATGATTATCAAAACTCATCGGATCATACCCCCACTTCCATTCCCATGCTGTCGGAATCCCATCATCATCTGGATCCTTATACCGATCATCAACCTCTGGATCAGTGCCTAACACATTGACTTCCGTCCAAAATGGAATTCCATCGCCATCGGCATCAGACTGATGAACATCAAACCAAATCTCAAAATCCTCGCCGTTATAATATCCCATACCATCACTATCATTAAAACTATCATCACCAGTCCACCGACCCGTTCTAAAATCATAAACAATAGAAAAACTATCCATTTCAACACTACTTGATCCAAATAATTTCTTTTGATTTTCAAAAAGGCTTACATCAATCGTACACTTTTCCAGTTCTTCATCAACCTTTCTAAATGCTTGCCAACCAACATAATCCGTATCCCATTCATTGATCTCATGACTGGTCCACACCCCATCATGAAGCACCGCTTCAAAATAATAACTTGGAACATTCTTCCAATCAGTACCCATCTTTCGCATCTGAGATTCAATACCTTTCTTTCTAATCCGATCAATATCTAAAGAAACCGCTTGCGTTGTCAACGGACTGATACGGTCATCGATTTCTACTTCCTCAACAGGTTCCTCATCAGTAACTTCCGTTTCTTCACCAAAATACGCGAAACCATAATACAATCCTGAAAGAACTAAAATTAATACGATAAAAACTGCTGCCCCAATCATAAACTTGTCATTTGATTTCAAATCCATAATAAGAATCCCCATTCAACTACATCGATATACATTACTACTAAGACAATATTATTATTAACTTATATATTATAAATATTTTGTTTATTAATTCGACTCCCATGGTTTATCGGTTCAACAACTAAATCAATAACAACTAAAGAATAAAAACACTGAATTTAGTCATCCAAACATCGTTTTTTTAAAAAAAATTATCCTTCTGATTGCGGTAACGTAAAATAAAACGTACTTCCACTTCCAGCCCCATCACTTTCTGCCCAAATCCTACCATCATGCCGTTCAATAATCCGTTTACAAATAGAAAGGCCAAGACCACTACTCTCAAAATCATGACGAGATGAATCAGCTTTATAATACTCATCAAATAAACAAGATAACTGCTCTTTTGAAATACCAATACCCGTATCACTCACAGAAACTAAAACACCACCATCAACAGATTTTGCATCAACAATAATTTTTCCACTTCCACCCATATATTTAACAGCGTTATCAAACAAATTCGTAAATACTTCTTGAATTCGTAGAGAATCAACAAACACTTTAAAATCCGAAGAAACATCATTTATAACGAGTATATCATTATTTTCAAACATTAAATTATTGATAGAGATGACCTCATCTATGATATCAAATAAACCAATGTTTTCAAAAGTAAACGGAGTATCTGCAGAATTCAATTTCGCTAAATCAATAGTTTTCCTCACAAGATTCCTCATGTAATTTGCATTACGTTTTAAAACTTCCACCATCTGCCTATCTTTCTCATCAATAACATGGTTTTTCAAAACCGGTAATAACTGCATAAAAGGACCCAAAGGATTCTTTAAATCATGACCAAGTTGATTAATAAAATCATCTTTCCGCTGAATCAACTGACGAATTCTTTCTGTTCGTTGCTCCACCTTTTTTTCAAGATTCTGATTCAACTCTCGTAACTCTTCCTCAGCCTTCTTTTGATCTGTTACATCCCTAACATTCTCTAACACATATTTAACAAGACCATCTTCATCAAATATAGGAATAACACTAATCTCCTTATACCCTCCATCAATCGGATTTTGATCCTCATACCTCCGAGCAATCCCATCCTGAAACGTTTTTGCAGGTGGACAATACCCACATCTCGAATCCAAGTTTTTCATTGCTTTATAACAATATGGCCTTTTTTCCCGTTCTTCCTCAGGAATCCACTCATGATCCTTCCAATTACTCAAAACAACACGATACTCCTTATCAATAACCATCAACAAACTATCCACAGAATCTAGTGTACTAGATAATATCCGTTGATATTCCTCTTTTATCGCTTCAGCTTGCTTGCGGTCCGTAATATCCTGCACAATACCAGTTGAATGAATTGGATTACCCTGCTCATCAAATCTAGTTTTGCATTCTTCCCGCACCCATTTAATCTTATCATCATGTAAAAGCAATCGATGTTCAATAGTGTAGGGATCTTTATACTTCAAAGACTTACTCCACGCATCTGTAATTAATTTACGATCCTCTGGATGAACCAACGATAGAAAATCATCAAAGGTTTCCCCAAACCTTTCAGGATCAACCTCAAAAATATCAAAAATCGTATCTGTCCACATCAACTTATCTTCTGCATGAACATAATCCCAACGCCCCATCCTAGCAATCTGCTGAGCCTCTTTCAACCGTTCCTCGCTATCACGCAGCCTCGCTTCACTTTCCTTTAAAGCCTTTTGATCCAATCGTTGCTTGGTCATATCCCGAAAAATACCATGCGTTAAAACAAGTTCACCATCAACCACTTTCGCAGAAATATTTCCATTCACAAAAATATCTTCACCAGACTTCGTTTGAAAAACTACATCAACATTAGAAAACGATTCATCCTGAGAAAGCCTGTGAAAAATATTCTCACAATGAGAAACATAATCATCCCGAATAATATCAGTAAAATGAAGATTTTCGATTTCTCGATCAGAATACCCCAAAACTTCTTTCCATTTTTTATTAACAAAATTAAATGACCCATCCCTATTAACACTTTGAATGAGATCATTTGCATTATTAAAAAAATCTCTTAATTCCTTATCCTGTTCATTCAACGCTTTTTCAGCATACTTCCGCTTAGTGATATTTTGCATTACCGCTTGGATACCAAAGTATTTCCCATCTTTTTTAAGCGGAGAAATGTTAACTTCCACAATATGAATTTGCCCATCTTTACCAACTACGTTAACTTCAAAAGGATCAATAGATTTTCCCTGCATTATTCGAGGTATAAGTTTAAGTAAACGAGGAATAGTACTTTTACAAAATATCGGAAGTTTAGTAAAATGTTTTCCAATGATCTCATCAGGAGCATACCCAATTAACTCTGCCCCAGACTTGTTAATATCAGTTATCACTCCCTTTTTATCAACCGTGGTTATACCCATTGGAGACATATCAAATAACAATCTAAATTTCTCAGCATCGCTAAGACCATCGTAAGACTGGCCCCCATCATCCTTAGAAGAATTCAACCGTTGATCAAATAAGCCGTTTTCCTCTTTTTTTCTGAGAGTATCTATGATAGTGATCGTCCCAATCCTCCTATCAATTTCGTTTGCTGAAATAATCCCAATAAATAACACAATCCAAATCTCAAAAGAATTTAAAAGTATTATGAAAAAATAACATTTTCACCATCGCCTCGACCTATCTTTTCTTACTGGCGATGTATTTTCAATCAACGACTTAAAAATTTACTATATTCACCGCTGCCATTTTCGTATTTGAAATGCTCCCATCGGGGTCGAGACCTGTTTTCTCCTGTTGGGATTTTCGAAAAAATGCCCATAATGGCTGTTTTTGATTGCTCAACATCTCTTCTTTTTCTCTTTCTATAAAAATACAGTTATATTTTTAGTTGTGCTAACTAGAAAAATGAATGTTTTTATTAGTAAATTTAGCATTAATGGAGGTGTATGAAATTGTACTCTCATTCTCGTTTAAGTTGTTATGAGCAATGTCCGTATAAATTTAAATTAAAATATCTTGATAAGGTTGAAACTGACGTTGAACAAAGTGTTGAAGCATTTCTTTGAAGTAGAGTTCATGAAACACTTGAGAAATTGTACCGGGATCTTGAGTTTCATAAAATGAATAGTTTAGATGATCTTCTTTGTTTTTTACGTATTGAGTGGGAAAAACATTGGTCTGATGATATTGTTATCGTTAAGGAAGAGTATGGGAAAAAGAATTATTTGTCCATGGCTGAGCAGTATATCGCGGATTATTATCATCGGTATGAACCATTTGATCAAGGAAAAACGATTTCTATTGAGGATCGTATTGTGATTGATTTAGATGAAACTGGTGAGTATAACCTACAAGGATTTATTGATCGGCTTGTGGAAGTAAAAGAGGGATTTTATGAAGTGCATGATTATAAAACGAATTCACGATTGCCATTGCCTGAGTATATTGAAAATGATCGGCAACTTGCTTTGTATGCGATTGGAGTAAAAGAACGATATCCTGATTGTAGGGATGTTCGGTTGGTTTGGCATTTTTTAAAATTTGACAAAGAAATCGATTCAACGAGAACTGAAGCTGAACTTGAGCAGTTGAAAAGGGATACGGTTGCGTTAATTGATAGGATTGAAAACGCTGAAACGTTTCCTTGTCGTCCATCAGCATTATGAGATTGGTGTGAGTTTAAACCATTGTGTAAACAATGGGCTCATTTGAAAGGGAAACCTGAAAATGAATACTTGAATGATTCAGGTGTACAACTGGTGAATCAGTATGCTTCATTAAAAAAGAAGAAAAGTCGGATGAATCATGAATTATCTTCTGAGATAGAACAAGTAGAAGAAGCACTTATCAAGTTTGCAAAAAAAGACAATGTTGAAGTTGTTTTTGGAGATAAAAATAAGGTTAGAATCAAAGAGTATGAACGATATAGGTTTCCATCAAAACATAGTAAACGTAGGAATGAGCTAATTGAGTTTCTTAAAAAACAGGATAAATGGGAAAAAGTAAATCAGCTCGATACATCTGTTTTGAATAAGATTCTTTTAAAGAATCAGTGGAATGATGATGTTTTAGATATGTTAAAAGAGTTTGTTGAACTTGATAGAAATAAACGTTTGTATGTGAGCAAGATGAGGGACTAAATACAGTGTACTGATAATAGGAATAATCAGAGTGAAACAGTGGAGAAATAGTTTTTAAAGAAATAGAGGTTATAAAATCAAAACCAGGAGTTGCGCAATCCCCGTGATTCATCACGGGGTAAGCAACCCCTGATCACCTGGACCTGGGAGCACAATACCTATAAGTAGATAAGATATACCATTATTATAAGATCGGAGAGATGGTGTTTTTTTTTGGTACAGAAACATCGAACGGTGTACATTGTTCCAGTT
>CAYPUK010000042.1:0-3112 GCA_964414035.1 uncultured Thermoplasmatales archaeon
CCACCACCAAGTACCAAACCAACCAATACCATCATCAACCCATATTTTTCAACAAAACTTGGTTGTGGAGGTAATTCATACTGAAAATAAAAATAAGTACGGGTCTCACTGGAAACTTTATTTCCATACAACGCTTCAGCATCAATACTAAATGTATACGTTCCATTTTCCCAATACCCAACAGGATTAAATGTAAACGTTTTATTATCTGCTGTTTTAAGATTATCAATCACATTCACACCATTAAATGAAGCGTACGTAATGGAAACAGGAACATTATACGAAATGGTTACAGTTCGATGAAATTCATCAATCACCCCACTGTCACCAGGATTAAACTCAGCTTCAATTGATGGAAAAATATTTTCAAAAACAATATGATACCGCGTGGACGGATCATCTAATATGTAAATATGATCCTTTTCCCTCCAAATCAAATCTTGAGAGATACTTCTGCCATTGGTTACATCCCGGACTGTTTTAATCTCTGCGTTTGGATACACGGTGTCAGAAACATCAATCCAAATCCAACCAGATTTATCAACATCAATCGTAAGTGTTGCCTCTTCAGATTGATAATCAACAGCAACATTATCTTCAGAAACCGTTGGTGTTACATGAACAATCCATCTAATCTTACCTGCATCTGGCTGCCAAAAAAATTCAGGAATATCTGAATCATTAATAGATAAAAGAAACGTAGTTTCATCATTTAAGGTAATCACTGAAATAGCCTCTACTTCTCCATTAGGATCAACGAACATATCCAACAAACCATCCCCGTTTGTATCATAACACTGAAAATGTTCAGTGAGATCAAAAGATAAAATTCCCTTATCATTTATTGCTTTCATCGTTGCATTATCTGCAAGTAATGGTTTTGAAGGTTGAACGGTAATGGTTTGTTTTTTTAATCCTGTATTTCCTTCATTATCCATAATCGTTAAGGAAACCGTATAGTTTCCATCTGTTGCAAATTGATGTGATGATTTTTTTCCAGTTGCAGTGATCCCATCACCAAACTCCCATTGATACGAAGTTATTTCTCCATCTAAATCAAAGCTTTCAGTTGCATCAAACTGTATTGTTTCAGAAACATTAACAATTGGTTCACATGAAAAAACGGCAAATGGATTAGTCGTATCTGCAGTGTTTTCAGATGCATCAACCGCAGTTATCACACAATGAACTCTTGGAATTGATTTTGAAAAAATAACTGTTTTTTCATACACCTCCGAACTTTTTCCATTCATAAGAGTTGTTTGTTGATTAGAAACATTATCTGTCCAATAAGAAAGAGACACGTTTTTTACTTCTACATTATCAACGACATTGGCTTTAATGATAAACAAGGTTGAATCATCAGAAACCACTAATTCATGAGTCATAATTTCAATTGTTGGCGGGAGTTCATCGGGTGTGATAATCACAAATGTAGTATCAGTATCAGTTCCACCATCCTTATTTTCAACAGTAATCTTAACTGTATAATTACCGGGAGTTTCAAATGAATGTCTCACCGTTTTTCCTGTTTTTGTGGCACCATCACCAAAACTCCACTGATAAGAAGTAAGATTTTCACTTTCATTAACATCAACGCTTTTCGAACCATCGAAAAGAATTGACTCAAACACCGATCCCTTGTATGGCCCGCCTGCATTTGCCAGAGGATCCAAATAAATAAGAGGATAAAAATCTATTTTTTCTCCTCCACTAATAGCATAGGGGCTATCTCCAAGGCCATCTCGATTTTCATCAGTACCCTCATAATCGCCCCAAAAATTACCTGCAATAAAAGGACCATTGATGATATTTGGTTGCATGGTACTTGATTTATACCATTCATTTTGACTATCATCTGGACTGATATCTTTGGCATTTAATTCATTTCCAGAAAAATAATTATTATAAATCTGATTTTTAATAGAATAAAAATTCACATAAACGCCATGACGGTTATTATTAATGAGGATATTATCTTTAAGAACATCACTTGTGGAATTCTGCAAACGGATACCATCAAGACCATTATCTGATGCATTATTGTCAGTTACCATTGTGGAATCATCAGCAAATAAAAAAATCCCATGTTTTCTATGTTCACAAACTGTATTTTCATTAATATCTGTATTTGATCCAACAACAAAAATACCATAATTAGAATTACTTGTCACATCATTTTCTGAAATAATTGTGTTTTTAACACGATCTTCAATTCTAATTCCCGTATTCCCATTTTCATACACCTTGTTTTCAGAAACAGTATTATCTAAACAATCATCATTGAGATAAACACCATACCAACCATTGTTATAAATTATGTTTTTCTGAATAAGATTATCTTCACAGGATTGATTTAAAAAAATCCCATGTTTTTCATTATCATAAACTTCATTGTACTCAATTGTGTTTTTATCTGAAGAAATGAAAAACGTTGCATTAGTAGTTTCAAAAATCTTGTTTTGTGAAAAAAGAGTGTTGTGACATCGATCTACAAACAAACCATACACACAATTTTTGATTTTATTCTCCACGATTTGACAATTCTCGGAAGATGACGTTATTTTTATCCCTGCATCACTTTCATTATTGCCACTGTTTTGAATGGTGAACGTACTAAAATCCACATTTGAAGCAGTTATAGTAACAACACTTCCCTCATTTTCTCCATCAATGATCACCTGGTTGACATCTTCACCGAAAAGAGACACTGCTTTATTGATTACAATGTTCTCCTTATATATCCCATCATAGACGATAATCCGTTCATTTGCTTTAGATTTATCTATTGCATCTTGAATGTTGTCAAAATGATTATCTTGCCAACCGGGCGTTGAAGAATTAAAATTATCATCTACAAAATATTTCGGTTGTGCTGAATCAGCCACAACACTCCTTGAATTGAACTGAAAATATACTATGGAGTGTAGGAAAAGCACACTCATTAATAGTATGACAACTATCTTTTTCATCCCATCCATCTGCATAAGTATGTAATTATGCATATAAAGCAAAGTCATAAAAAGATTACTGTTTTAGCAGTCTTTGAAGACGAAATTTTACCAAAAGGTTAAAAGAAAACAATTGTTTTCTACCAAGGTGAGGATTCGTT
>CAYPUK010000043.1:0-4435 GCA_964414035.1 uncultured Thermoplasmatales archaeon
GTATTCAACCCCATCATTACCCTAAGACTCAAATGAATAGGCACCTACACATACACCTGCATATTCACATGCAAATAAACTATATAAAAACGAACGAGAATATTGGGGTAGCACTCTGAAAGGTTACAATAAATGTAGCTGTCAGGAGGGGTAAAAGAAGGATGGGACGAAAAACTAAATATCTTACAGAAAGGAAAAACACAGCAGCAATTGGTATCGGAGCCATGATTGTTTTTATTGCAATGGTTCTTGTAGCAGGTATTGCTGCATCGGTGCTGGTGCAAACAAGTACAACGTTAGAAATGCAAGCGTTAAAAACTGGATCACAAACCGTTAATGAAGTCGCAAGCGGGATCATGGTTGAAGGTGTTGAAGGATATAATAGTAGTGGATCATTAACTAAACTTGCCATTGAAATCAAACCACGTGCGGGTTCTCCAGATATAGATCTTGATAATACAGTTGTTGAAATCTCTGATTCGGATACAAAATATGTTTTGGAATTTGATTCAGATGCATTTAATCTCTCAAATGATACCGGGGGTGATATCTTTTCATGCGATTTTCCGGGCACGGCAAAAGAAAATTTTGGTATAATAGTGTTACAAGATGCTGATGGATCCTGTACGTCAAGCAATCCAATCATCAATTTTGGAGATCATGTAGTGCTTACAATTGCGGATGCTTTCGATGGAATATCGCCGCGTAATGATGTATTTGGACAAGTTATCTCGGAGGAAGGAGCTCCTGGGATTATTGGTTTCAGAACTCCTGAATCATTTACCGATGCTATTTTGGAGCTACAGTGAGGTGATACATAATGAGAAAACTTTTATTTAATAAAAATGGTGATGCTGGTGCTATCGGTATTGGTGCAATGATTGTGTTGATTGCTATGATTCTTGTTGCGGGTGTGGCTGCTTCAGTATTGATTACTACGTCTAATACACTTCAGAGTCAAGCCATGAAAACTGGTTCACAGACCACCCGAGAAGTATCGAGTGGATTGTCGGTTACTTCTGTGGTTGGCCAAGTAAATACAACAGAATCAGATAATACTACAACATATAATGATATATGGTGTTTAGCAGTAACAGTATCAGCAAAACCAGGTTCAGATCGGATTGATCTTAACAATACATATATATTACTGAGTAATGGTGATAAAAAAGCTCTTCTTTCCTATGCAGGATATAATAAATCCGAATTCTTCAAAGATAATATAAATGGTGACATGTTCGCAATCAGCAATGATGCCGGAAATTGGACTAATTTGTCCGAAGAACAATTTGGCATTGGTGTGTTACAGGATTATGATGGTTCGATGAGTCAACAGAATCCAGTGCTTACTCGAGGCGATAAAGCAGTGATTTACATTTTCACAAATAGTAGTGGTGTATTTGGGGAACAAATTGAGGAGAGAAAAGAAATCTTTGGAAGAATTATACCTGAGATTGGTGCTCCTGGAGTAATCTCATTTACGTCACCAAAAGCATACGTTGACACGATTTATACACTACAATAATAAAACAAGGGAACAATTCAGTTTCCCCTCCTTTTTCAATTTTTTTTGATATTATTTTCATACGCCTTTTTATCCACTCATTTTTTAAACATTTTTTTTTGAACATATAGTTACATAGGCACCTGAATAGATAGCGGGATTACTACCTAAGAAAAATGTTTATAACTTCTTTTGAGAATTGGAGAACCAGAAAAAAGATAATTAAAATTCACCGGATGGGATGTGAATTAAGATGGGAAAAAAACTGGTTAAAAATAAGATTAGGAATAATGATGCAGCGATAGGTATAGGAGCATTGATTGTTTTTATTGCAATGGTTCTTGTAGCAGGTATTGCTGCGTCGGTGCTGGTGCAAACAAGTACAACGTTAGAAATGCAAGCGTTAAAAACTGGTTCTCAAACTGTAAGTGAAGTCGCAAGTGGTATCATGATCGAAGGGATTGAAGGATATAATGAATCCGGATCAATTACTCGATTGGCTTTAGAAATTAAATCACGAGCTGGATCACCAGATGTTGATTTATCTACAACCGTTGTAGAAATCTCAGATTCTGATACAAAATATGTCATGGAATATGATAACGAAACATTCACCCTCTCAAATGAGACGGATGGAAACATATTTAATTATACGTATTATCCAGATGGTTCTGAAACGACAAGATTTGGTGTGATTGTATTACAAGATGCTGATGGATCGTGTACTGCAGGAAATCCTGTGATAAACTATGGGGATCATGTCGTTTTAGCTATTGATGATGCTTTTGAGGGATTGGCACCACGAACAAACGTGTTTGGGCAAGTGATTTCAGAGGAAGGTGCACCAGGAATTATTGGTTTTCGCACACCTGAATCGTATACAGAGTATGTTTTGGAGCTACAGTGAGGTGATACATAATGAGAAAACTTTTGTTTAATAAAAATGGCGATGCTGGTGCTATCGGTATTGGTGCAATGATTGTGTTGATTGCTATGATTCTTGTTGCGGGTGTGGCTGCTTCAGTATTGATTTCTACGTCTAATACACTTCAGAGTCAAGCCTTGAAAACTGGTTCACAGACCACCCGGGAAGTATCGAGTGGTCTTGGTGTCTACCAAGTATTAGGAAAAGTATATAACAATTCAACCGTGAATTATGGTAGCATTTGTGGTTTAGCCATCACTGTGACAGCTAAACCTGGCTCGGATCGGATCGATTTGAATAATACATATATTTTAATTAGTAATGGAAATAAAAAAGCCTTGTTGACCTATGGAGGGTACAATGAATCTGAATTTTGGTCTGATACTGTAAGAGGTGAATTGTTCGATACAGATAATATAAATTGGAGTAATCTTTCTAATGAACATTTTGGCATTGGTGTGTTGCAGGATTATGATGGTTCAATGAGTCAGAATAATCCAGTGCTCACACGTGGCGATAAAGCAGTATTGTTTATTCACACTAATGAAACTGCTGTATTTGACAGTCAGATCCATGAACGAAGATCCATCTTTGGCAGAGTAATACCTGAAATCGGTGCACCGGGCGTAATCTCTTTTACGTCACCAAAAGCATACGTTGACAGGATATATACGTTACAATAATAAATTAAATTTGGGAGAAAAATATCCAGTTTTTTCCCAACTCTTTTTCATTTTTTTGTTTTTTTAAGCATTTTTCAATCTTTTTATAAATTCAATATTTTCTTTTTGAGTAAAACCATAGATTTATATTCTGCCTTTCTTATTACTTTTTCATTGGATGGGTTCTTAAATATTGATATTTGAACCACTCACAGCTAGGAGGTGAGAAAGGTAGTAGTTCAAAATGGGGGTGTGTTCTCTTCTAATGATCATGCTTCGATTGGAATTGGATCATTGATTATTTTCATTGCAATGATAGTTTCAGCTGGTGTTGCAGCTTCAGTAGTATTTCAAACAATGAATTCTATGCAACAACAAGCACTGCAAACTAGTCAGGACACTATCAAAGATATTTCAACAGGTATTAGTGTATCCTATGTGAGTGGGTATGTTTCAAATAATACTATCACTCAGATTTGTTTTTTTGTAAAAACTACAGCTGGATCTGATGCAGTGGATTTAGGTGAAACACGTTTGCAAATTTCAAATGGTGAAACAATGCCAATCTTATCATATGATAACACCAGTTTTTCATCAAGTGTTTCAAATGGATTATTTCAAACCTTGAATATGACTAATCTAACAAATACTGAATTTGGTATTGTGGTCATAAGAGATCTTGATTCAAGTTGTTCTTCATCTTATCCAGTTATCAATGATAATGATATGGTTGGATTATTAGTAAATACCACATCTTGTTTCAATGGGATTTCTAGTCGAACAAGTGTTTCTGGAAAAATTGTTCCTGAGCAAGGAATGTCAGCAGTGTTTGGGTTTACTACACCTTCTGCTTTTACAGATATCATTATTGATTTGACATAAAAGCTAATTGAAATCTAATTTTTTTATAGTAAAGAATGAGTGAACAAAATAAAGTATTCACTAGATTTTGTCTATCAAGCACCAGTTAGCATTCCTTTTATAAATATATCTACTACAAAACTAGTAAGTGCAACAATCCAAACAAAGGGAACAAAATACAAAAAGGTTAGATACATATGGCTTCCTCGAACCATTTTAATGGTAAATGCAAGGATGAAGGAATGAATGCATAACACTAAAAAGATGATAAGTAAGATTGATTCATATGTTTCTGGAGGAACCGTATAAAGCAAGGTTCCAATGTTTATTCCTTCTAGATCACTAAATGGATCTCCTGTTTCTAGCACAATATCATTTAAATGCCTGCTGATGACAAGTGAAACATAAATAGCAAAACTAATACCAAATGTGATACCGCCAAATAATGCAATAGATGTATTGACAATGGAAAACTTTTTTTTC
>CAYPUK010000044.1:0-4559 GCA_964414035.1 uncultured Thermoplasmatales archaeon
ACAATGTTTTCATCCACCATACCATCATAGGGTCCACCGGGATCAGCAGTTGGTCGTTGATTCGCATTCACGCCAACTGGTACAGAAAAGGTTTGGGTATCTGTTGCTCCAAGATTATCAATAACCGTAAGTGTCACCGTGTATATACCATCAGTTTCATAGGAATGCGTTGGTTGTTTTGCAAGCAGTTCACTAGTGCCATCACCAAAGTTCCATCGATAAAAATCAATGTCTCCATCGTTATCAGTACTTGCTGATGCATCAAAAGAAATGGTTTCTCCTGCTTCCGCAGAATACGGACCACCACCATCAGCAACGGGTGGTTCATTATCTGGAGGGGTCACCATGGTAGTAAAAAAGAAGGTATCTGAAATGTTTTCTTGAATGCCATCAGTAACATATACATACCAAGCATACGTAGTGTTAAACGGTAAGGTAAGATCACAACTTGCATATTTTCCAGAGGTTACTTTCTTATCTATTCCAATAACTTCGTCTGTATCTGCATTATAAAACGTGATATCCAAAGAGTCGCTATCTTCATCAACGATTTTTACTTTTAAATTAATCCTCAGTCCAACACCTGCTTTTGTATCACTGGGAACTGGTTTTGATGGTTTATCCGGCGGATGTAAAAAAAAGCCAAGTGGATATTCATCAACCACGCCATTTTGAATATAGTCCTTGTCTCCAATGCCATCCTTGTCTAGATCTATCCAATTGTAATCATCCCAATAATTCCCGGTTTCATCCATATACCACTCATTGTTACCTGCATCTTCAGCATTCTTCCCATTTCCTTCGAAAGTATTATCGTAAATAGTGTTTTGTTTAATGGTTGTCAACGCAAAAATCCCTGATCCCATACTAGATAAAAACTGATTTTCATAAATATCATTATAATTCCCTGAAAGCGTGATTCCACGTTGATTGGATTCAAAATCATTTCTTTTCACCGTGCAATAGTCAGATTTTAAAAAAAGACCTGTTCCCATATTATCATAAATAAGATTATGTCGAATAGTTGTCTGTGAACAGCTTTCAAGTAAAATACTTGCATACGTATTTTCATATAAGGTGTTATTACTCAAATTCAACTTAGAACAAAACGATCCCTGAATCGCTTTCGCACAACTATAAATTGTGTTATCATACAATCTGTTTTCAGCAGCGTTATCTAAATAGATTCCTGCATCCGTGCATGTAGAGATTTCATTGTTGAAAATATCATTTGTATCTGAAGATTCAATCACAATGCCTTTCTCTGTATTGTTAATTACATTTCCATTAACGACTGTGCCATCTGCAGTTTCATCGATGTGAATCGCATAACTATCGGTTTCATAAAACTGGTTACTAGTAATCACTACGTTTTCAGCTTGCACACTTATTAACGCTCCGATCGGAGATGTTTTCACCTTGTTTTGATCTGTAAAAATAAAATCTTGGATTTTAACGTTATCAGCAGTAATCTTCATGGTATATCTAACGTCATCATCGGCGTTGATGATGCTTTCAGTTCCTTCAACTCCACCCCAAAGGTTAAGTTGTTTATCAACAATGATAATTTCTTCATAGAGTCCACCAAACACGTAAATGGTATCTCCTGCTTGTGCTTGATCGATAGCGGTTTGTATTGATGGATACGGTTGTTGAGCGGTTCCATCACTATATCCTCGGTAGCTACTATCTACATAATATTCATTTTCTTCTGCTGCTAAAATCTGAGTTGGTAAGAGCACCATCGATAAAGCAAGTATCAAAGTAACTGCTACATTAAAAAAAATAAATTTACTTTTACTGTGTATCATGCATTCCATCCTTCCATCTAAGAATACTATTAAAAAACATATTATTTCTTCGTTTTATACTTTTCTATGCAATTAATCAAAAGTGTGAAATTGACGGTACTTTTTTGTAAGAAACAAGGATTAATGTTTTTTTATGCGTGTTTGTCTTGGTGGAACATTTAACCGGTTTCATAAGGGTCATAGATTACTTATTGATACTGCATTAAAAAAGGCAGGATCTAATGGTTTTGTGTTTATCGGTATCAGTAATGGTTCGTTAGTCAGCGACAAACCAAAAATCGAATCATTTAAGCATCGTCGAAATCAAGTGATTTCTTTTTTACAATCAAAAAAACAAACACTTCCCACCATTGTTATCGAACCAATCGAAACCGTTGAGGGACCAACACTTACCATGGATTTCGATATAATTGTTGTATCTAAAGAAACAAAACAAGTAGCAGAACAGATCAATGAAAAACGAAAACAAAAAGGATTATCCCTTATGCAAATCGTGGTTATCCCTTTAGTTCTTGCTGAGGATGACAAAAAAATCAGTAGTACACGCATTATTAATGATGAAATTGATCGCGAAGGACATATCTTGTAACCTAAAAACTGATAAATATTGGGTTGTTTGAGGAATTAAATTTATAAATGGGTCCTTATTACATGCCAGATAGGTGAATACATATGAGTTATATCATTTTTGAGGTTAAAACTGAGGATGTTAAAAACATCAACAATGTGGTAAAAGATGACTTGGTCAGCCGGCAAAGTATTCTTACTCGTGATGCAAGTGCTCTCGGCATAGATAAAGATGTTTCTTATCTTAAAATCGAAGGAAGCGAGGAAGGAATCAAGAAAGCAACTGAGATTGCTGAAGAATATGATTTTAAGAAGCTTTCTGAAAAAGATGCTGAAGAGATCAACCAAAAAATCATTGCTGAGGAAGAAGAAGCAGCCGATGGCATGGGCATGATCTTCGGGTAAAAAAAACCACATTATTCCTTTTTTTTCTTTTACAATTTCCAAAAGGGTTGTAATTTCTTTTTCAATTTTTTATATACTTGTTCACTAGTATTCTTTTCAGTAGTAGCATCATCGAAATGTTGTGGGAAACTAGCAAGTTGTCCTACTTGAGAAACCAGGCATTTTCCAATCCAATCAAGATTATACCCGCCTTCAAGTGTGCATACGATCTTTGATTGAATGTTTTGATATTGTTTGATGAGATCTCCAAAGAAATCAACAGTCAAATGAAGTCCACCCATTCGATCGGCATGATGACTATCAAATCCAGAAGAAACAAGAATGAGATCAGGATCGAATTGTTCAGCAATGGGAAGAAAGATATCATGTACAATATCCTGGACTGCTTCCTCTCCATTTCCATGCGCTAGCGGAGCATTCATATTATATCCTTTACCCTTGCCTTTTCCAATCTCTTCGATCTTTCCAGTCCCAGGAAAATGAGGACTCACATGAAATGATTGATACATCACATCATTACGACCGTAAAAAATCTCTTGTGTGCCATTCCCATGATGAACATCCGGATCAAAAATAAGGATCTTATGACCAAATTTCGCAAGTTCAAAGGCAGCAATTGATGCATTATTAAACAAGCAAAAGCCCATGGAAGTCGTTGGTGTTGCATGATGACCTGGTGGTCGAACCACTGCAAACCCATTATCTGCTTTTCCCTCAAGGACTCGTTTTGCTAAGGCAAGCGTGCCACCGACAGCTCTTCGCGCAGTATCGAAATCATCCTTGCACACATAGGTATCAAGATCAAGCCAGGCCGTATTGGTTTCACTGATCCGTTTGATATCATAGATCATCCGTTGATTATGAATATGATACAGCATTTCCTCAGGAAGAAGGGGTGGATCGATAAAGCGTAGATCATCATAAAAAGTAGCTTCTTTCAATGCATTCATCATCACCAAAGTTCGTTCAGCATTCTCCGGATGACTTATCGTATCATGTTTTCGAAATACATCTGAATATACAATCTCAGTTTTCATACCTAATAACGCCTTCAAAAAGATGATAAAATCAAAGTTATATAAAAATTATTCTAAGGGGTAAATAGTGTGCTTTAAGTAACAATAGATAATATCCTTTTTCACTGATAACCGTACCATTCAATAAAAAACCCAATAAAATGAGGGGAGATCGTAAAATGACTGATATGTTACTTGGAGTTTCACCAGATTATTTATACTATCAAAAGGGAAAAACTACACCGGTTGACTCAATTCACAAACCATACTTTCTTGCGTTTCAAAACACACGTGATGAAACAAAAGCAGCTCAAAAACAATTAAAAGAATTACATCAGAAAAACAAAGAAAAAATCCCATGGAGTTACATTACTAGTTTCGGTGAAATCGAAGAATACAACAGTTTCTGGCATCCCTCTAAAAAAAGACATGTTTTTCCCATTTATGTAAATCAATCCTTTCGCGTTCCAGAAGTAAGTGATTATTTGTTTTTTAATCATAATCTATACACTGCTGAACATGACATTCCCTATCATCAACGAGTTTTAGTGGATATCGCAGCAAAAAAGGATGAATGGATCTATGACACCCAATGTGAAAAACGATCAGTTTCCATGCTTGTGTACGATATTGAAATGAGTGAGTTTATCCCTGGAAAAATAGATAGTCCAATAGATATCATCGGTTTTGCTGCAAGTAATCTTTCCTTTCAATCATCAAAAGATCTTTCAACTGAAACATTCGATTTTGATTTTCATCA
>CAYPUK010000045.1:0-2364 GCA_964414035.1 uncultured Thermoplasmatales archaeon
AAAATATTCATTGTTGTAATCAGTTTGTGCACTTTCAAGCATTGTTTGAGCTGATGAGAGAAGTGATGAAGAGGCACCAAGTTCTTGAAGAATGACTCCGGAATAGGTAATGGATTGTTGAGCGTCTTGAATGTAATCATTTGAAAGGTCTTCCAATTGTGCGTCGGTAAAGGTTCCGGTATCATTAAAGTAATTAGATAATCCTAGCCACCAGCCGATACTTTCTGTTCGTTGATTTGCAAAAGCGATTTGATATAAGGCATTGAAATCTTCGTTTTGTTGAATGGATGCTTCAGCGGATGTTAGGTATTCTCCTGCTTCTGTTGCTCGTTTTTGTGCTGCACCCACACATTGCAAGGATATGGCACCATTTACAGTTGCATTCTTTGCTATATCGCTTTGACTGTTGTATTTATCTTTTGCTTCATTGAGTGTTTCTAAAAGAAAGTCATCAGGTTTTTCTGTTGAGAAATACTCACAAGCAAGAAGGATGAAATTTGTGTTAATTAATGATTGAAAGGATTTACTGGTACTGGTATAGTACAATCCGTCTTCGAACCAGTTTTCACTTGAAGTGAATGCATCGTTAGCTGCATTGAGATAATCAGTTATTCTATTTCGATAATAGGTTGGAAATTGATTAGGGATATCTGTTGTATCGAATGCTTCTGTTGCATTTTGGAGGGTTTGATTTGCATTGCTGAGTAGATTGGTTGCAAGTGGTTTCATGGAGTTGATGTATTGTTCGGTTGAAATGCTATCTGTTGCTGTTTCTGGTTGTATTTGGTATCCTGTATAGTAATAAATCACGTCATTGAGATCTTGGATTTCGACGACTTCGATTCCATGGTTTTTCATGGCATAGTCGGAAACATTTCTGGTTACTTGTTGAGTGATGGTTCTTGTTCCCCATTGTGTTTTTACGGTTTCATAGACGGTTTCAGTGTAGGTTCCTTGTCCTTCTAAAATGAGGAACCGGTTTGCTCCAACTGATGCTGCTGCATCGATTTTTTTTACGATCCCTCCTACGGGACCAATACTTCCATCTGGATTGATCATGCCGGTCATCACCGTTTTATCATCCATGTCCCAACCCTCTAACAGAGAGACTACAGCGGCGGTCATGATCCCTCCAGCTGAGGGCCCACCGATGATCGGTGACTCTGTTCGGATGACAAAAAAGTAGTCGTATTCATCTGGATTCGTTGTGCAGCTTGAATCTGCTTTTACGATTGATGATGCGACTTTTACGGCTAATCGAGCTGATCCTTGCATGTCAATTTGAGCTAATGGTAAAGTGTCAACAAAGACACGTCCGCTTCCATTGTTTTGTATGGTGACGGTGATAGTGGAGATCACACCAACGTATCCTTGTTCGGTTTGTCCGACTGCAGGGGCATAAACTGTAACATTTCTATAGGTTAATGAAAGATCGTCTTCGTATATGGTCCCTGGTGTTTGTGTTGCTTGTATGGTGGTTATTGTTGTTGCTTGGAAAAGTAATAAGAGGAGAGAAATGGTTATTATCTGGTTGAGTTTAGGCAGTTTTTTTGTTATTTTTCTCATGATGTATTCACTCCTTCATGTTATATTATTGAGATTCATATTAATTGGGTGATTGTTTTATGTTTGAAGATTGTAGGTTTGTTTTGTGTTTAATTGGAGGTGTGTATTAAATGTTTTGAGTTTGAGAATGAAGGGGGCGGAAAGGGAGACCTTTTTATTTAGGGGAAAAAGCAAAAAGGAGGTTTTTAAAAATAAGGGGGCTGGTCTCCCTCTCACTTTTTTGCTTTTTTTCGAGTGTTTTTGTTTAGTGTTTAACGTTAGTTTCCTGAAGAAAAGACTTAAGGAGGCAGAAAAAGCCTTTCTTCTGTGTTGAGTTGTTTGTTGGGTTTTTTTCATAGGAGGTCACACTTAATTTACGACATTAAGCGTTACATAACGTAACACTACAAGATAACGTATGGCATTACTAGTATAAAAACCTTGTGAATACTCTCTTAAAGAACTGAATAAACTAGTTATGCTACATATTGTAACGTGACAAAATATAAATACTAAGAAAACATTAAATGTATACTGATGACAAGAAACGTCGGACCCCTAGAACGTAAGATCCTTACCATCCTTTGGGAAAAACGAGAAGCAACAGCAAGAGAAATCTGCACATACCTTGAAGAAAACGATGAACGACGAGCATATTCAACCATTCGAACCATCATCAAAAGATTAGTACGAAAAAAAATCATCTCTCAACATAGACACCCCACTACTAGACAATACATATATACACCATTAGTAACAAAAGATGAACTGGAAACAACAATAGTTCGAAAAACACTTTCAGATCTTTTTAAACGATTC
>CAYPUK010000046.1:0-35215 GCA_964414035.1 uncultured Thermoplasmatales archaeon
TAGATACAGTCTTTGAATGCCGATAAGAATCATGTCAATCCCAATTGCTCCGACAAAAAAACCAGTTATTCTAAGAAGTATTCCCATGCTTTTGTTAAATGCAATTCGTAATCTTTTTTGCATTAAGTGATCCCTGATAAATTTTAATCCAACGATAATGGAAAAGTTTATGATAAGGATGAGTGGAAGAATAACCATATTTGTTAACATGTTATGTTCTTCAGCTGCTAAAATTGCTAGTGATATTGTTCCTGCTCCGACCATGAAGGGCATGGCGATTTCAGCTGCTAAATCATCGAGGCTTCCACGAAGTTGTATGAGTGCTTTTTTTCCTTTTACACCGAAGTTTACAAGTTAGTCTTTAATTAGTGAAATTAGCGTTTTTTTTGATGTTCGTTGTATAGGAAGAACCTTTACGTTGTAAGCAGTATGTAGTAACTGTAAAAATAAATCAATAAGTTTAAATACTTGTAGTTACTACTTTTATTGAGGGTTGTTGAGTGGCTGGGTACATCTTTAAGAAACAAAGCAGGGGAAAAACGTATTATTATGCTGGTCAAAGTGAACGGGTTGGTAAAAAAGTCCGGAGGAAATGGGAAGTCTATTTAGGACCATTTGATAAGATCGTGAAGACGATGGGAGAAGGTGTCCTTCTCCCAGATGACGTGTCATCTACACCGTATGGTTTGTATGCTGCTTTTGTTGAACTTGCTAAGCGTATTGATTTTGTTGATATCATTGATGCGGTGTTTCCTAAACGTGATCAGGGGTTGACGATTGGTGAGTATGTTTTTTTAGGTATTCTTGCTCGGTTAACAAAACCGATTGCGAAACAGTCTATTCAGAATTGGTATGTAGGTAAGAGGATTGAAAAGGTTTATCCGGTTGATCCTGTTTTTTTAACGGGTCAGAATTATTGGAACAATATGGTTTCCTTGGATTTTGATAAGGTTAATGAGGTGCATCATCGGCTTATTGATCGGATCGATAAGGATCGCGTGTTGGATCGGTCGTATATTTATTTTGATCCTTCGAATTTTCATACGTTCATTAACACGGAGTGTGATACGGCTACGATTGCGCAGAATGGTAATAGTAAGAAGAAACGATTTGATCTGCGTCAGGTTAATGTGGCGTTGGCGGTGACTCGGAAGGATGGGTTCCCAGTGTATCATAAAACGTATCCGGGTAATGTGAATGATGTCACGTTTTTCAAGGAGCATGTGAATGATTTGGTGGCACAGTTGAAGAAGAACAGGCGTACGGGTGATATCGTGATTGTTTTTGATAAGGGGAATAATTCTAAGGATGTTTTTGATGTGTTAGCTGGTTTAAAGAAGTCTCATGTGGAATTTATTGGGAGTCTGCGTCCTAGTACGCAGAAAGAATTATTTAACACGCCGGTTGATCTGTTGAAGGATCATTTTGTCACTGATTCTGGTAATATTGTCTGGTATGAGGAATTGGATTCTGTGAATGTATATGGGAGATCGTATCATGGTGCGTTAACGTTTGATGAGCGGACGTATCGGAAAAAGATGCATACGTGGATGATTAATATGAATAAGATCACTGGTGAAATTCAAGAGTTTATTGATACTCGTTTGAATGTTAAGAAGTGGAGGCGGAAGGAAGCAGTGGAGGAAAAATTGAAAAAGATCACTGATCAGAAAGGTATGAAGAACGTGATTTATTGTCAGGTTCATGGCTCCTATGGACAGTTGCATGTTTCCGTGTTTTGTGATATGAAGTCTGCGTATGAAAAAATGGGTCGTGCTGGAAAAAACCTGATCATTACTTCTATTGATGGTGAGGATATTGTTGAGAGTATCAAGGGTTATCGGATGAAAAATGATATTGAGGATTGTTTCAAGATCCTTAATGATCCCTATCTTCTCAGTGTGCAACCATTTCATCATTGGACTGATCAGATGATCACTGCACATATGGCAACATGTGTCTTTGGTTTGCAGATAATTCAACTGATGAGAAAGATGGTTCTTGATGCTGGGATGAAGACCTCTATAGCAAAGATCTTTGAACAGTTACATGACATTCCCCTGGTTCGATTGCAGTATGATAATAGAAAAACAGTGTATAAGGTAGGATCAGTATCTAAGGAAACAAGAAGGTTAGCTGAGGAGTTAAATGTAAAAATGAATGGAAACGTGTAGTTACTGTTTCCCTCATTTTTTCAAAAAACTCCTTCGAGAGACGGGTCATTTTATTTTAATAACTTGTAAACTCCGGTTTACAATGTAAAAATATGCAAAGGAAAAGATGACTATTCCACCAAATATGCGAAATGAGTTGAATTCAATTTGAAACAAGTATGCAAAGATGAAGTCTCCTGAAAGTATGAAGAAAAGGATAATTGCATAGGAGATGAATGTTGCTTTGATGAGTACGAGTAAAAATTCTTTTTGTTTGAGATCTTTCATAACTGGGCTTAAGTAGAGGAATAGCGCGAAAGGATTCATCATCACGATAAAGGAAAGTATTGTTTTTAGCATATGTATTCGCTTATTTTGCAGATTGGATGCTATATAAATAGATGATGGAATAATTTGTGAATTATACATTTTGTATGTTTAATTATACGTATTTTTCCACACGAAATAAAGGGGGTAATATATTCACTATTGTTAACTATATATCTACATTAATTTACAAGAGAAAGAAAACAAGATCAAGATTAAGATCATTGCTTTTGATATTTTAATGGTAAATACAAAATGTAAAAAATACACACATATTCAATTGCTGCAACTATTAACACGGCCTCAACCATCCAGCCCTGAAGCATATAATGCATTAACGCAAGAACCAAGGTTACGGCAAACGCAATAAATGCATAAATGATAGTTCGTTGTTTCTTCGATCGTTTTTCAAACATTAAACATAAGGCAATCCATCAATTCATATAAACCTTATCAAAAATCATTTAACAGTTTGTCTAATACCACCATCTCATGCAGCAGGTTCTTATCTTTGACTATGACGGTGTTATCGTAGATTCATTAGAAGTATTCATGAAATATTTTATTAAAGCATGTAAACAAGAAGGTTATCCTGAAATCGCGACAAAAAAAGAATTTCTGCAATTATTCCAGGGCAACATGTTTGATCAGATGATGAAAAAGGGAATGGATAAAAAAACCATTCTAAACATCGTTTACACGTTAAAAGAGGGATTGGAAACACATCAACATCAAATTAATCTTTTTCCAGACATGAAGTCAGTTCTTAGAGATCTTTCTAGAGAACACAAACTTATTATTTCTACATCAAACGAGACTAATGTGGTAAGAAAACATCTTAAAAAAGAAAATATTGATAGCCTATTCGATGAGATTTACGGGTCAGATATCGAGCCTAGTAAGGTAAAAAAGATTCAAATCATTCAAAACAAAAATCCTCCAGGAAAATACTTCTATATTGGTGACACCATTGGCGATATTCTTGAAGGAAAAGAAGCACAAGTTCAAACGATTGCAGTGAGTTGGGGATGGCATACAAAGGAAGAATTACTCAAGGTTAAACCAGACCACATTGTTGACAAACCAAGTAATCTACTCACTGTGTTAGATGAGATATCTTCAATTAAATTGAGTTAGTGCTAATATTCGGTTAAAATAACATTACTTTTTTTGCTATACACCATTTCATTAAAAAAGGATGGAGAATAGCTCACTTTTAAAAGCAAGACCCGCAATTTTGTACACAAAAGATTTAAATAACCTACCTAATAAAGGTTTACGTGCTGTCGATGTTACAGTAAGGATATATAGGTGAAAACTATGACTGATGAACTAGCTGACGAAAACGTGATTTATGTAGGAAACAAACCACCAATGAGCTATGTGCTCGCCGTAGTAACAGAATTTAAAAAAGACGACGCAAACGAAGTGATTATCAAAGCAAGAGGACGTGCAATCAGCCGTGCAGTTGACACCGCTGAAATTGTCCGTAACCGATTTGTTACAGATGCAAAAGTCAACAAAATAGAGATCGGAACTGAAAGCGTAACTAACGATGAAGGTAGAACACATAACGTTTCCTCAATCGAAATACACTTACTCACCGAGTAAGACAAGGAAAAAAGATTCAATTGTTAAATTGAATATCACCATCTAAAAAAATAGGGATAGTTTCATTCCTTCCTATTTTTAAATTATTTTATTTCTTGATAAAAAAAATTTTAGTAGTTATTTTTCAAGAAAAATCAGGTGTTTACCACAAATAACGAAATAAATAAGACAACTTTTATAAACTATAATGAATTTATACTATTTAGGAGAAAAAACTAACATGGCAAACACCTTCGAAAAACACAAAGATCGCCGCATCAAAGAAATTCACAAACGCTTGCTCAACTTTCACAAAAAGAAAAAAAACTAACATGATACTATCGAAAAAATTCATTATTTTTCAATCATATCATTTTTCATAATAGAGAGAAAAAGAAAAATTATGAAAGAGACTTATTTTTTGATTTACTCAATGATCTTTTTATAAATATCCATAGTTCGATTTGTTATTTTTTCCCAAGTAAACAATTCAAACACTCTCTTTCTAGCATTTTCACCAAATCTATCCCATTCATTCTGACGGCTAAGTAATTCTTTCACACCCCACGCAATATCACCAGGATCATTTGGATTTATATGAAGACCACATTGCTCTTCACCATCAGTAACAATTTGTTCACGCATACCAGTAACCCCCCGAGCTCCAACTACCACTGGTTTTTTCATAGACATTGCTTCCGTACAAACAATACCAAATGGTTCATATAAAGAGGGAAGCACCACTAGATCGCTTGCAGCATAATGAAAAATTCGTTCTTCTTCTGAAACAAATTCAGTTCGGAACACCACATAATCTTCAACCCCAAGTTCTTTAATCCTCTTCCTCAAGGGTTCTTCTAAGTCACCAACACCAAGTACAACAAGTTTTACTTTTGGATAAGATGAAACAATATCCGGCATTGCTTCAATAAGCTGAGAGATCCCTTTCACCGTAACAAGACGACCAATGAAAAACAAAAAAATTTCATCATCATTTATTCCATATCGTTTACGCAGTTCCTTTTTATCATGATCCGATATCTTCGATAGATCATACTTATCGGGATCGATTCCATTCCAACACACATGAATTTTTTCTTCAGGAAAACCTAATCCAATTAATTCATCTTTCATTGCATATGAAACCGTAATAACCCCATCTGCCATCTCCCCACCATGTTTTTCAATAGAAGAAATCGTTGAAGAGCCCCCTCCTGCACTCCGTCCTTTTTCAGTTGAATGAACGTGGAACACAAGCGGAGATTGCAATGATTGTTTGGCCATAATTCCACCTAATATACCAAGCCAATCATGAGCATCGATAATATCTACAGAGTTCTGAATTGAATGATTACATCCATCAACAAGCTTTGATGCAGATAAAATATTATATCCTAACACCGTAGAAAAAAATGAAAGATGATCACCCCATTGCTGCAAATCACTGTTTGAAACTAAAGATAACTCCTTTGTAAAATCAACAAGTTTCGGACGATAAACAGAGATCCCATTCCAGGTGTCAAATGGTTTCATCGTGTTTTGATCATTAACTGCATACACCTCTACATTATTTCCCATGGTTATTTGCTGTTTGGTTAGCTCTGTTGCAAAGGTTCCTAGTCCACCCCATATTTTAGGAGGAAACTCCCATGAAAAATGGGCGACTGACATCTTTTTATTTTGTTGATTTTGATCTATCATCCCAACCACACTTCTTTCAAAGTAAGGAAGTCTGGGTTTATAAATCAGTCGATAATCTCACAATTATCCCTACTTAAAAATGTATCTACATTTCGATTGGAAGGAAAACCCGCTTTATTTGAAATCAGAGAAAAAATCGATCGGAAAACAAATCAACTAAAAAATATCAAGTTGAGAGGGTAACTTTTTCTTTCTACTTAAAAATCGAGCTTGATTCTTTCGATAATGATATTTAACATCTGCTTTTTCATCTTGGATATCCCAAGGACTAATGATCAGTAGATCATTTCTTCTAATTCTTCCCATTCGTCGTTTTCGACCGCCAGGTATCCGAGCAAGTCGAGATCGTCCATCACCGCAGATAACGTTCATTCGAGATCCGCCGACAACACGTTCAACGATTGCAAACATTTCATTGTCTCTTCTTCTTGGCATTGGTACTCTGATGACTTCCTCGGTTTGTGGTTTTTTATTATTCATGTAATCACGTATAATCTGTTTCTTCAGTCATTGGCCCTATTGAGGATGAATGCTTATTAATGTTTTGGTAACTTTTGTTGGATTTTTCTAATGAGATTTGATCCCGAGGGTTAAACACAGAAAAAATATTTTTCCCAGTTCGTTCCATAAGTTAATAAGTGAGTAAGTTTTAATTTTCCTCAAAACTGTATTAGGTATTTGATTTAAAATGAAGGAAATATATAATAAAGATCAGCAAACTCTTGCGAAAAAAATGGAGGATTATCCAAGTTTAAAAAAATGGACTGATTGGAAGTGGCAATTAAAACACTCCATTAAAAGTTTGGATACATTTGAGAAACTCACAGGTATTTCTTTTTCAAAAAAGGAACGAGGTCGATTTGAAAAAACGGTGAAAAAATTTCCAATGTCAATTACACCATATTATCTTTCTCTTATTGATACTGATGATTATGAGTATGATCCAATTTTTAAACAATCATTTCCCGATCCATCTGAGCTAAAAATTCAAAAAGCCGATATTGAAGACCCATTAGCTGAAGATGAAGATAGCCCGGTATCTGGTATTACCCATCGATATCCCGATCGTCTTCTTTTTCTTGTAAGTAACACGTGTTCTATGTATTGCCGCCATTGCACTCGGAAAAGAAGAGTTGGTGATGTTGATTCGATTCCTTCGAAAAAAGAGGTGAAAAAGGGAATTGATTATATCAAAAAAACTCCAGAGGTCCGCGATGTGTTACTTTCGGGAGGAGATCCATTTTTACTGTCAACAGATTATTTGGATTGGATTCTTACTGAATTACAAAAAATTCCTCACGTTGAAGTGATTAGAATTGGGACGCGTACTCCTGCAGTGTTACCCTATCGTATTACTGATAATCTTATTTCCATGTTGAAAAAACATCATCCAATTTGGGTGAACACTCATTTTAATCATCCAAGGGAATTAACAACGTCTGCAAAAGAATCATTGGCAAAACTTGCTGATGCAGGAATTCCATTAGGGAATCAATCAGTGTTACTTGCAGGGATCAATGATTGCCCAAGAATTATGAAAAAACTGGTCCAAAAACTAGTACAAAACCGGGTGAGGCCATATTATTTGTATCAATGCGATCTTTCCGAAGGATTAACTCATTTTAGAACTCCAGTAAGTAAAGGTATTGAGATCATGGAAAACTTAATTGGTCATACGAGTGGTTTTGCAGTTCCTCGTTATGTTATTGATGCGCCAGGCGGTGGCGGAAAAATACCTGTTATGCCAGAGTATTTGATTTCGTGGGGGACAAATAAGGTAATTTTACGTAATTACGAAGGGGTGATTACTACTTATAAGGAACCTGATTCATATGAACCTTATTTCTGTGATCGAAACTGTGATGATTGTACACGACATTTAAAATTAGAAGGTGCAGAGGAAAAAGCAGTTGGTATCGCTAAGCTTCTTGCTGATTATGATAAAACGATTTCTTTAACACCTGAACATACTGAACGGGTTGAACGTCGAAAAAAATAAAGATATCTGGTATTAGGTGTGATTATCTTTGTTTGATACTGTTGAATCGTTAAATCATTCTCTCATCCAACATGGGCAGTTGAACAAGCGTATTTATCTGATGGATTTGGATAAACGAGATCATCCTCAGATTTTTTCTTTGTTGGACAAACTAGCTGAAAAAAAGGATTACTCTAAGATTTTTGCAAAGATTCCAAAGTGGGCAGTATATGAAGCAAAAAAGAATGAGTATGAAGTCGAAGCAAAGATTCCTGGATTTTTTAATGATAAAATTGATGGATATTTTTTAGGGAAATTCCTAGATCATTCACGATCTCAAATTGATGAAACGACAGCTGAAAAGATAAAAAAAGTACATCTATCTTTTCAAAAATATAAAAAAAATCTGCCAGAGCAAAAGAATACTAATGAAACTAATGTTCGACGATTATTTGATCATGATGCTGAAAAACTTGCTAAATTATATGCATCTGTTTTTGAAACATATCCGTTTCCCATTTATAAAGCAGATTATCTAAAAAAGATGATGAAACAACATGTTAACTATTATGGAGTTTTAGAAGATGATGAGTTAGTATCTGCCAGTGCAGCTGAAATGAATCCTTCTTACTCAAATGTTGAAATGACGGATTTTGCAACACTTCCAGAAAAGAGAGGAAATAATTATGCGTTGTCTTTATTACATCATATGGAACATGAAATGAAAAAAGAAAAAATGAAAACAGCGTTTACTATTGCTCGTGCCATTTCTTTTGGGATGAACATCACTTTTGCCAAAGCAGATTACACGTTTGCAGGTTTGTTAAAGAATAATACGGCTATTGCAGGGTCACTTGAAAGTATGAATGTTTTATTTAAGAAAATATGATGATTCGATTAAGAAAGATGAAGATATGAAACTTAAAAAATATCCATTACCTGAAAAATTCCAATTTAGGAAAAATCAATCATCAGGACGATTCCTAGAAGACAGAGGTGATCGAGTTCATTGTGGTATAGATCTGTACGCACCTGAAAAAACACCTGTTTTTGCAGTTGATGATGGTATTATTAGATCAATTGATATTTTTTCAAGTCCACAACAAGTTCCTTATTGGAACACCACCTATGAAATTATTTTAGAAGCAAAGTCATCCTATTTTTTCCGTTTTGCTGAATTATGTGAAGTCTTAGTTGAAAAAGATCAAAAGGTATCTGTAGGAGATAAGATTGGGTTAGTTGGACAGGTATTAAATCCAAGTAAGATTACTAATGAGCATCCAGTATATATCCAAGATTTATCTAAAAGAAATAGGTTAAGCATGCTTCATTTTGAAATTTATGATTCATATCCTGAAAAATCTGAAAAGTATCTTGGTGGTAACTGGTTTGCAAAAGAAACACCAATTGGCTTATGTAATCCCAATGATTTTTTATTTGAAGAATAAACCGTTTTTTTTATTTTTTCAATGAAAAGAATCGATAGATTCAAAAACTGATAACTATTAAATGAGGTATCGGTGAGGAGTAATAATACGTTCAGATTGGATTCTATTGTTTTCAGACAGGAAGATTCCATGTTTCATTTTTAATCAGAGTAGAAATGAATGTTTTTCAGTAAACAGCCGAGTTAATCATGGTTTTGAGATCATATGAAACAAAAAAAGAATGTGGTCAAATCCATTGAATATCCTTCAGCAGCAAAAGCAAAGTCCTTCATTGAACAATTTCATCAGAAAAAACCGGAGAAAACGGTACTTCAGATCATTGGCACGTGTATCGTTGATTATGATGGACGAGCAAAATCATTTCTAGATTGGGGAGATCGATTCATCATTATCAAATCTGATGGGAATCTTATGGTTCACCAACCAGTGCTAAGAGAACCTATTAATTGGCAGCCAGCTGGATCGGTCACAGAATTTAGAGTTGATGATCAACTGTTCATTGTTTATTCTCGGCATCTGAAACCAGCTGAAAAAATGATGATTACATTCAAAGAGATCTTTTCAATTATTAGTTGTGAACTTAAAGATACTGCTCAGTTGAAAATTGTGGGGATGGAATCAGATGTCGTTAATCATATCATCAAAGATCCTTCATGTGTGGAAAATGGTTTACGAATCCATGAGCAGGAAAAACAAGTGAATTCGGGAATGATTGATTTATTTGCCTACGATAAAACTCACACTCCAGTAATTATCGAAGTAAAACGAAGTTTAGCTACCATTAGCAATGTACATCAACTTCGGATGTATGTTAATGATATGAAGCATGCTTCAGATCATGCTGAGGTCCGCGGGATTCTTTGTGCTCCCCGGGTACCAGATATGATAAAAAATTTACTACTCGATTATAATTTAGAATGGAAGGAAGTTGAACATGAAATCATTCTACCAGATGATAAACAAAAAACATTAACTGATTTTTAATATTGAAAAAATATTTTTTTCTGTAATTCAAAAACTTTTTAGATACTCAATCAGATACCTTTAGTGGAAGACATCTCTGAAAAAGTTCTTTCTGGTTGGTGATTGGTGAATGAAAAAGAAAATATTAGTTATTGATGATAATCCAATGATTCTTTTCTCTGTTAAAGAAGGACTTGAAGAAAAATTTGATTCATATCAAGTTGACTCAGCTAACGGCGGAGAAGAATGTTTCAAATTATTAGAAGAGGGAAAAATTCCAGATCTTATCTTGTTAGATATCATGATGCCTGAAATAAATGGATGGGATGTGTATGCTCGCCTTCAAGAAAACGAGGAGTGGAAAAAGATACCGGTTGTATTTCTCACTGCAAAAACGGATGATTATAGCAAAGGTTTCGGTAAACTTGTAAGCGAGGATTATATTGAAAAACCATTTGAGCTAGATGAATTAGCAATCCGAATCGATGAGGTACTCAAGAAGAAAGGTGAATAAATGACGTGGAGGGAGAAGGAAATCTTATTTCTTGGAAAAAATCGTACTTTGGAGGTATCCTATGCATGATCAGATAGATCATACTGCAGTAAAAGCGATTTTAAATACTCTTCGTCGAAAAATCGCTCGGAGGACTTCTGATGATGAAGCCGTATCAATGCTTTCTCGATTCATTGAGGAATTGACACCCCAGTATGAATTTTTAAAATATGTTAGCGTAAACAAAGCAATTTATTCTGAATCTGAATCTATATGGGTTGCTCCAGAACTAAGCGATGTTAATGAAAAAGAAGTGTTTTCTGCGTTACATAAACTTGTAAAAAAAAGCGTTGTTGAAATGAAGGAGAAAGCTGATTTCTTTTTTATTAGGGAGTTTCAGGATGCTTTTGAAGATATGGATGTCGTCCATAAATCGATAACAGATGACATTCCATTAGATGAAATGCAGCATGAATATCTGATTAATCGTGCTCATGCTCTGTCACTTGAAAAAAATCAATTACTGATCAATGTTGTTCATTCGTTACTTTCCGTTGCAAATTCCCAACTTTCAGAAAGTGAATCGGTTCAGGTAATGGAAAAATCATTTTTGGAACTTCTTCCTCAATTTCCATTTTTTCATTCAGTTAATATTGTAAAAAATGCTGAAACAAAAGGATTTTACACCGTAGAACTGTCTGATAATTTTCAGAAGATACCCACGTTTCAATTCGCTGATGCATTATACAAATTGATTTATCATGTTGGCAATCATCTTGATTTTGAGCAATCATCTCAGTTCCAAACTACCCTATTACAAAAAATTGGTAAACGGGATGCTGAACTGTTACGAAAATTAAATGTTCCAATTGATCATATTTCTTTTTCTAAATCTCATTTGAATCATCAGGATCTTATGCAGCAACTTGTACAGTCACTGATTGAAATCATTGGTGAGAGAACCTCAAAATATTTTGCTGTTGCAGTTATGATAAAAATGCTTAATAATGTAAAACAATCACATTCATTACTTGAAAAAATAAAATTATCTAAAACTCCGGATAACTACTCATTGCAATTTACCGATGATTTTGAATCTTCAAATGAAAATGAACTCCGAAAAACGGTGAAAGCTTTGATTCAAGCAGTTGGTGCCCACCTCGGCAGAAAAAGAGGAGACTTTATAGATGAATTAAAAAAGAAACTCGGAAAAGATTTTGTGTCATCCCTTGAAAATATGGGTATCAATTTTCATATTCTAGAAATGAAATTAAATTAGAACAAGTATTAGTTCATACAACCCATTGAATCATATGTTTTATGAACATAGTTACTTGTAAACAAATGAACAAGCGCTCCATATTTAGGAATAAAAGTCACAGTATCACCAACTGAATACTTTTTATCAGGTAACTGAAGAATGAGATGATCGCTACTTCCACCAAGAACAGAAATAGTATCATCACAAGGAATTAAATCATCTAAAATGGTATCTTGCATTCCAACTGCTGCAATTCCTCGAATGATCTCCCCTTGATCTTCAAAAACTGGTTTTTCACCAAATGCATTCTCTGTAAGTTCTCCATCTGGAACACTTGGTTTCTCCTTTACTTCAATTAATTCAGCTTCAAGAACAAATGCATCTTGAAATGTTTGATCAATAGCTGTGCGATGAATCGTTTCTCTTCCAAGAAGAATACCTTCTCCCACACGTAATTGATTAATGCGAGAAGGATGCGGTTTTTTAGCAAGTCGAGGGATATTTGCAGTGTTGCCACCACTAACTATCTTAAATTTTATTCCAACATCCTGTTCAATTGAATCAATAAGATGTAAAAATTCATCAATCTTTTCTTCAGTGGGAATAACCCCACTAAAACAAGTTAGATTCATTCCTATTCCTAACAAATGCAATGAATCCGAGGATTGTACATATGAAAGTATATCATTGAATTCGGTTGATACGATTCCCTCTCGAAGTTCCCCCAGTTCAGCCATGAGTAAGATGTTATGTATTTTTCCTTGTTTTTCTGCTTCTTTAGATAATGCTTTTATGACGGTTAACTCCGTATTAATCGAACTATCTGCATACTGAATAACTTGTGGAATTTCACTTATCATTGGTGAACGAAGTAACATACAAGAAGTATCAGGCAAATCCTCTTTTAATCGTTTAATGTTTGAAATACGTGAATCAGCAAGACCCAATGCTCCACCATCTAGCATCGCTTTACCAACTTTAGGATCACCGCAGCTAGCTTTTGTGACTCCTACAATCTCAATACCCGATTGTTTTGCAATATCAACGATTCTTTTCGTATTCCTTTTTATCTTTTCAAGATTGATATGAAGTTTAGGAAAATCATTCATGATAAACACTCATTAAAAATGATAACAAATAATTCGCTGTTTCCACTATTTCCTGTTTATTCACATATTCATCAGGAGCATGAATATTTCCTCCACCGGGACCAAAGACAAGTGTTGGTGCTTTTGTTCGCGTTCCAAATAAATTAAAATCCCCAACGCTTCGAGTAGTAAATCGGCAATCTAAGGAATGCTCCGAAGACGTATTTTCAGGAACATCAAAAACAGAATTATACTTTTTCACTGTCTCAAAAAAACGTTCAATAAATAAAGAATCCTGATTTACAAATGGTTTGTATTCCAAACTAGGATCTGGAGAATGACGTTTGTATACTTGCACTTTTGATTTTAATTGCAATGCTTTCACAATTTTTTCAATTTCTCGAATAACTGATGCAACATCCTCACCAAGCATAATCTGCCGATTGATCAATACCCGGCAATATTCAGGAACGGTGAATGTTGGATCGCCGCCTTCTATGTTTAGCGCCACGTAATGACCTCTTCCTCGTTTAATATTCGTAAAAATATCAAAATGAGCGAGTTCTGAGATAAGAATAGCTGCATCATGTAATGCATTTATTCCTCGTGATGGATGAGATGCGTGAGCTGCTCGACCAAAGAATTCGATTTCTAAGACAACTCTTCCTTCAGCACCAACAATAGAAACAGGGAAAACGGTTTCATGGATCTTATCATGAGTAAAACAGTAATCATTCACAGAAAGAATAGGCGAAGGTTCGGTGACAATGATAAGGTCATAATCATCAAATGAGTGTTCTCTAAGAAGGGTATCAGCTCCAAGTGAAAACGGTGCTTCTTCACCAAATACACAACTTAAAAAAACTTCACCATTAAAATCAGGTTTTCTTTTATAAAAAGCAAGAAGTGCCATGATTGCTGCAGCCATGCCACCTTTCATATCCGCTGCGCCTCGGCCATAAATCTTTCCATCTTCTTCAACCGCAGCAAAAGGAGGATGCTTCCAACGTTCAGGACGCTGTACACCAACCGTGTCCAAATGTCCATTTAACATAATCTTTGGGCCATCACCATTACCAAGTTTCACATATAAATTTTCAAAATTATGATAGGTGATATACGGATTTTTGATGGTTTGTCTGACTAAGGGAAGATTATTATTTTTTAAATAATCCTCAGTGTATTTGTAAATTTCATCTCCATCAGTAACTGAGCTTGGAATGCGGATGAGTTGTTTGGTTAAGCTTAACAGATCAATGGTTTCCTCAGCAGTTAACCGGTTACAATTGTGATTCATGTTCTGATCCAACGTACAACATTCGATAATATTTCTTTCGTAATCCCATTTTTTCATATAATCGTATTGCTTTCTTATTATTGGTTTCTACATGTAATGAAAGATCACCATTGGTTACATGAATTGCTTTTTGTAATAATTCCGTTGCGATTCCTTTTCCTTTCACTGTTTTCTTTGTGGCAATATATGATAAATGATACTTTGGGAAAAACGTATCATAATTACTTCGAGAAAGAATAGAAATACCAACAAGAGTTCCATGATCAAAAGCTGCAAGCACATGACCATATTCAAATGCGTTTTCCACCGCTTCTTTTATCTCTGGCATTGGATCAGTGAATTCCAACAACCAATCATCTAATTTCTTCAAAAAGGTATCATATGAAATATCCAAATCTTTCTTTGAAATCTCCTGAATGGTTAAATCAACTTTTCCATCATCTAAAATAAGAACATGGTTTCCTTCAGCAATATCCCCGTTTTCAGCTGCTTTCATAAAAGCTGCAACTGGAAATGCATTTCGTTGAGTTAACCGAATCTTTTCAATTTTTTTGAATTGTTTTGTGTACTTACGAAGTTCCTCATCAGTTACTCCAATAGCTCTTCCATATGTTGCATGAATGGCATTTAATGCATCCTGACCATTTTGACAATTCCAATTCACCATCGTTCGACTCGCGCTTGTTTTTTTCACAGACTTTGGATCAAGCTTTCGAAAGGTTTCATATCCTTTCTTATAACTTTCAATAATAGCATTACCATTTTCGGTGCTTACTGCCCACAGTCTTGGGAGAACATCAATGGTTTCATCAATCCATAATTGTTTAAAACCAAGGTGAAGACCCGAAATAGAGGATCCATCAAATGTTTGACAGAAAACACTGTCAATCAAGCCATCGAATCGGTGAGAAAGTTCACGAGCAATGTAGGAGAATGCATACATGTTAATCATACTGTTTGCTAAACCAAAATTTGCATCATACCAATTATTTTTCTTTGACACTCTTCTGCTTTCTTCCACACATTCATTATACGTTCGTCCAAACTCCCGAATTTCCACATTATCATGAACAAATAGTTTTTTCCGTGAAATCCTCTTCTTATTTGGGACGTAAAAAACGCATTTAACATCAAAAAATTGTGATAGATAAGATAATGATCCACCAATAGTTCCAAATGTTCCCATGCAAATCGTTTTTTTTCCACGGGTAAGTGCATCTCGAATAATGAGATATGCTAATCTATCTTCACGATGTCCTGATGGATTATTTCCTTCTAATTTAAGATAAATCTTTGAAACACCTAAGTGTTTTTCTAAATTTTTTGCTCTCACTAACGGTGTTCGTCCAACACGTTGTTCAAAAACTCTTTCCGGCATAATATCAAAGCTTCCATCCTTCAATATGACACATAGTATTTATAGTTATGAATTTTTGTAAAACGATTTCTTTATGATTTTGAAAGAATTTCAATTACACATCTTTTGGTGAGATCTTCAATATTTTGTGTGGCATCAAGTCGAATGAATCTGTTACCTTTACAAATTTCATCATAATACCTTTGAACTTTTTGTAAAAAATCTTTCTTTTCAAATGAAATAAGTTCATCTCGATGTTTGATACGGTCCAATGCTTGATCAGCAGTTATTTGAAAATAAAAAGTTCGATCTGGAGTTAAGATTCGGTTTTTGCTTAAATCTTGTAACCATTTCACGGGATTATCTAATGTTTTTTCAAGTTGAACCGATTGATACGCATAGGTTGATTCAGCGTAACGGTCGCATAACACAATGTTTCCTTGATCAAGCCATTTTTGAATTTCTTTACTATGCTGTATGCGATCAGCAATAAAGGTAAACGCGGTAACAAAAGGATCAGATTGAGTTTTTATTTGTTGTTGTACGTATTGTCCTAACCAAGTATCTGTTGGTTCAAATGTGATAATCACCGGATAATCGTTTTCCTTTAACTTTTTAGCAACCTGATCGATAATCGTAGATTTTCCAGATCCATCAATTCCTTCGAAAGTAAAAAATTGGTTCATCTTACGCCTCAGTTTTTTTATCTGGTTTTTTATTACTTTTTTTGTTCTTTTGTTTTTGTTCAATTTTCCATTTATATCGGTAATAACTTAATGGATGATGTGTTTTTTTACAAATCTCATCGACTTCTTCACTAGGACATAATCCATATGTTTTTAATTTATCACAACCGGGTGGTTTGTATGATGTGGAACTCACTCCACCAGTGATATGTTCGATTTGATATCGTGATTTTTCTACATCGAAATCCGGAGCAGTGTTAAATAAGTCAATAATATCCTGAGTGCTTAGTTTTAAGGAATTAAGAAATGATACAAGAGCAAAACGACCCATGTGTGGAACGTTTTCTCCAGATTGGATATCTGCTAATATCCGCTTGATGCAGGGTGGAAGTTTCTTAATATCTAGTTTTCCCATTGGTATTGCTTCATTCTTTTTTCGTTGGGCAGCAATCTTGTTTTGTAATCGTTTAATATCATCTGAAAATGTTTTATAGACGAGTTCATGACATGGTTTATCCGCAAGTTCTTGATTGATGCGATATCGTAATGCTTCCTGGATTATTCTGCTTAGATCTTTTCCGGTCAACGAAACATATCCCTTGTTTAATTCTCTATTAACTAATTTCCAATGTTTGTATCTAGTAGGTGCAAAGGTAAGATAATCGGTAAAATAAACCGAGATATCCTGTGTATCTTCTTCATAGCAAATATTGAAATCAAATTCTTTTACCACATCAACGAGGAATTCTGTTGATTCTTTTGTTAAGTTTTTATAGAATCGGACTGCTTCCCCAAGTGCATATCGTCTGGTGAAATATGAGTCATTAATACAGCAGGTAATCATCCTTGCTAAGGGATATGAAAACAGTTCCATGATGCAATCTGATTCTTTTGAAAGTTGTCTTGCACCAATGTCTTTATTGTTAAATGCATGATCCAATCGTTCAATAGCAATACCTCGAGCACGTTCATATAATGGGTCTTTGATCAGTTCAGTTATTGCTATACCCTGATTTTTCACATATGCTTTTGCATCTTGTAAATATGGGTATCGGGCCAATATGCTTAGTGGTTTCATAACTCCCCTTGTCAGCGGTTATGGTGTTAAATCATTAAGAAATTTTTGTATCTAATTTTTTGGTATTTTGTCATTTTGAAATTATTTCTCACCAACTATAAATACACTGTTTGACAAAATCTAACACGAACCAATAAGATGGTGAGGAAAGTGAAACAAATATGAAACCAAAATTTATTGAAAAACCAGATTCTGAACCCAATGAGTTCCCAGAGGAATCTGATTTTATTACCCGTTCATGGGAGGCTTCTTTGGGAAAGGAAGTTCAATCATTCTGGGAATCATTTGATGAGGAATAAGGACAGATATTAAAAAAATATCTTTGCTTCTCCTTTTAATAAAATATAGTATATCAAGTTTGAATGAATCAGTTAGTTATAATACCACTTTCTTCATTAGCAGCACAATATATTTTTGTACTACTTATTATATTCATGCCAAGGAAAAAACGAACTGGGCCCGTAGCTTAGTCTGGTGGAGCGTCTGGCTCATAACCAGATGGTCGTCGGTTCAAATCCGGCCGGGCCCACTAATATAACCCATTTTTACACATACTTTTATGTAAACCCTTCTGATGCAGGATGTATGCAACAGATAACCATTGGAATATTTCATGATGACAATCTTGCTAGCGATCTTGGCAAAAAAGCCACTGAAAGCGACATGGTCCTTTTTCATCGAAAGACAAACGAATCTATCTTTACCTTTGTTTATCCAGTTGATGATAAAATCATTCCAAAAAGCCAGATAGTGAATATGATTGATTTTGCAATTATTTCAGCAGAAAAAATCACGCCTAATCTTGGCGAAACTATCCTAATGCTTGATTCCATAGGACTTGACAAAGGAATCATTGTTACTCCCCCATATAATGATAATACTCAACTCAATAAAATGATAAAGGATACCACTCTTGAATCCTTTGAACTCATGGAAAAAGATGTTCACCAAATCATGAAACATCTTCAACAGCAAACCATAAATAAAAACAGTGAAAAACCAGTTGCAATTACTATTGATCATTCATTTCATGTAAAAGGTGTTGGTGAAGTCATCCTTGGTTTTGTTAATCAGGGAACTGTGAAAAAACATGATAAACTCACCTTGTTTCCAACGGAAAAAGAAATCATCATTCGATCCATTCAAATGCAAGACAAAGATTTTGATACCGCTCCGTCAGGATCTAGAGTAGGATTAGCTGTCAAAGGAGTAAAAGTAGATGAGTTATCACGCGGATGTATAGTAAGCGAACCTGACACTGTTGAAAATACATCTACCATCATGGTATCAATTACTAAAAATCCTTTTTATCCAAAAATCAAGGAAGGAAAATATCATATGACGATTGGATTGCAAACCGTGCCAGTTACCATTTCAAAAGTCGAGAGTGAACAGATCACGCTTGAAACAGAGAAAAAAATTAGTTATCTACCAGATCAACAGGTTCTTATTCTTGATTTAAATGCGGATAAATTGCATCATATGGGAACAGGAAAAATCATCTAAAAATGAGAAGGTTATGGGATAATCTCAGTAGTATTATTGAATGGAGGATACTTGATATTCTCTTTGAATGGTTCTAAAAAATCTTTATATTTTTCTAATTCATGAATAAGAAATTTTGTTACATCACACACTGCATCAAATCCTTCCTTACCCCATAGCCGTTGCTTATTTGCAAAAAGACAACGACCACCACAAACTGAATAGACATCACATGACGGGCAAGGATCATCAACATGAATCTGTTTAAAGCCTTTTGAAAGCGAACCAAGATTATTCCATTCGAAATCAGGTGCAATCGGACAAGCAAGTATCTTTCCATCAGTAGTAATGGCAATCGCATTATCACCAGCTTGGCAAGGGAGACCAAAAAACTCTTTTGGATAAAACAATCGCGTCATAATACCTAAGAACGGAATAATACCAAGAATATCATCTTTTTTTATTCCGTTAATCCAGTCATCAATCAATCGTTTCAAACCTGGCTTATAACTCTGTTCAGCCCATCGTTTAAAATCAGCTAGGCCCCATAATGCACTCCACACCACGTCAAGTTGCCAATGAACCAAAGGAAAAAGACGTAACAGATGAGTGACATCCTCATAAATATCCGTATTTTTTGAGACAGCCATTCTTGCAATGAGTTCACCTTGAAAACCTGACTCATTAATCAAATCACGAGCATGCAATACCTGATCATAACATCCATGTTCCCGGTAGTTATCGGTAATCTTCTTCCGTCCATCAATAGAGAGAAGTATAGTATCAAAAGATGAGAGAACATCAGAGATAGATTCAATAAAATATCCATTAGTATTAATCACAAAACGTTTAGCGGGAAATCTTTGAAGGAAAATTTTAACAACCTGTGGTCGAAGTAACGGTTCGCCTCCATAAAAAGCAACAATTGCATCATCATCTTTTTCAACATGTTTTTGTAATAAATCAAAATCATAGGATATATCATCAGGCATTCCGTGAAGACTTCCACCACAATAAGAACAATGAAGATTACATAATGGCGTGGTCATTACAATATATAACATACTTGTTGCACTGACCAGGCGTAACAACAGGCTTAAGATAAGTCTTTCTCAAGAAAAATCAAAAAAACCTAATCTTCTTCAGAAGTATCAACATCAGTGTCTAAAACTTGATCGATTCTAAGTTTTAAATCTTTAATATTGAATGGTTTCTCAACATAATCCTCACCGAGGAAACCACCCGCGTTTTTGGCAACTCGATCAGTTCGAGCAGTTAAAAACACAACCGGAATCTTTTTCCAGGATTCATTTTCTTTAATTTTATCAAAAGTTTTCCAACCACTCATTCCGGGCATCATAATGTCTAAAAGAATGAGATCAGGTTTTTCAGTTTCTAAAAATTCCAAACATTTCTTACCACTTTCAACACCGATGATCCGGAAATCATCAGTTACGTTTTCCAATCCACTTTTTACAGAAAAGATAACATCTGGGTTATCATCAACAACCATAATTTTTTTAGCCATCATTCCACCTCAACAATGAAAATCTATCATTGGTATTTCCACATAATGTAATAGAATGACATCTTAATATGATTTTCTCCAAAAAAAACAAAATGTGTTATCTTTTTGGATGGAAAAAGAACGTCAAAAGAAAATAAGAAAAGATTGAAAGAAAGGACTTTTAAAGAAGGCATGGATTTAACCAGTTGAGATTATGACCCAACAACTTGCTGCATTAGATATTTACACCATCATCTACGAACTTCAGGACCTCATTGGAAGTTACATTGATAAAATCTATCAGCTTTCAAACGACGAAGTTATTATCAGAGTGAACAATCGAAAAACGAAACAAAAAGAGATTTTATATGCTAATTGTGATGGGATATTTTTTCGAACAGATCAATCTTTTGAAACACCAATGAAACCAACTACGTTTGCTATGACCTTAAGAAAACATATTGGTAATGGTCGGATCGCTGCAATTGAACAACATGAATTCGACAGAATCATTAAAATCAGTATTCAGAAACGGCAAGAATACACCCTTCTCTTCGAATTAATTCCAAATGGAAATACTATATTGCTGAACCAAGACAATCATATTTTGATGCCGTTAAAACATCAACACTGGTCACAACGAAGCATTAGAATAAAATCAGAATATCAACCACCACCAAGTCAAGTGAACCCTTTTACGCTATCATTTAAAGATTTCGACACGCTCATTCAGGAAAGTGATGCTGACCTAGTAAGAACCTGTGCAGTGAAACTTAGTTTAGGAGGAAGATATGCTGAAGAATTCTGCGCTCATCTTTCATTAACAAAAGAAATGCTTGCAAAAGAACTATCAATTGAACAACGAAAAAAAATATTTGATCAATTCCAAAAATTTCTGCAACCTTTTAAAAAATACCAGTTTTCTCCAACAATAGTTGATGATAATCATAAAAAAATAATCACACCATTTCCATTTATTATTTATACGGACAAACCTCAAAAATCGCTTGATTCATTCTCAAAAGGAATTCAAAAAACAATTGATATTCATAAGGAGAAAAAAACAGAATCTCCTTTTGAAAAAAAGAAAGGAAAAATCATTCGGCAACAAAAGCAACAAGAAAAAGCAATCAAAGAGTTTGACAAAAAAATTCAAAATAAAAAACATCAGGGAGATGTAATCTATCTTCATTATCCTACCATTGAAACATTACTTAATGAAATTCAAAACAACAGGAAACTACTCACGAAAAAAGAACTAACTACTATGCTTAATCAAAAACAAATCGTAAAAGAATATTCACCGGATTCACCAATGATAACTCTTCTACTCCCAGATGAAAACAAAAAACCTACACCAATTCAACTAGATTTTAGAAAAAGCGTTACTGAAAATGCTGAAGCGGCATATAACCAAAGTAAAAAACTCGCACAAAAAAAAGAGGGAGCAATCAAAGCGTTAGAAAAAACAAAACAAAAACTATCAAGCATACAAAAACAAGAAGAACAACATGCTCAACAACAAACCAAGAAAGAACAAAACAAGCAAAAACCACAAAAACAATTTTGGTTCGAAAAATATCGATGGAGCATTGCAAGCAATGGCAACCTCATCCTTGGGGGAAAAGATGCAAAAACAAATGATCAACTCATCAAAAAACATTTGGAAAAAGAAGATCGCTACGCTCATGCAGATATTCACGGTGCTCCAAGTTGTATCATTAAAAACAAAGATGTAGATGGCAACCAGCTAAGTTTTCCTGAAGACACGTTACAGGAGGGTTGTATCTTTTCAGCTTGTTATTCTCGAGCTTGGAAACAATTTGCTGAATCTCAAGCTTACTGGGTTTTTCCTAATCAGGTGAGTAAAACGCCTCAAAGTGGAGAATTCGTTCCAAAAGGAGCGTTTATCATACGGGGAAAACGTAATTATTGCACCTGTAAAATGCAGATTGGTATAGGTATCATTACCATAGAAGAAACAAAAAAAGTTATGGGTGGCCCACCATCTGCAATAAAGAAATGGTGCAAACAACATGTAATTATTGAACCTGGAACAGAAAAATCATCGAATTTGGCAAAGAAAATCGGTGAAATCTTAGATTTAAATCCAACCTTAGTTCAACAAGTACTTCCAGCCGGTGAATCCCGCATTATTTCAACATCAAAATCATAATATAATCGGATAGGGGAAAAAATGAAGATTATTCACAAAAATCTAGATCACAACAAAATAAAAATCGTACCTGAAACACTTGATGACATCTGGCATTTATCTAATATCATTCAACCAAATGATTTGGTTGTAGCACTCACTTTTCGAACGGATGATCAAGCAACTGATAAAGTTCGAACTAAAAAATCTTCAAAGAAAAAAATGATGCTTGGTATCCGAGTTGAACAAGTGAAATTCCATGAGTTTTCCGATAGACTTCGAATTCATGGTGTCATCGAGCAAGGCCCACAAGATCTTGGATCATATCATACGTTTAATGTAACAGCGGATAATAATGATAAACTCACTATTGTTAAAGAAGAATGGAAAAAACATGAATTGCAAAGACTTGACGAAGCAGTAGAACAAACCAGTCAGTCATTTGTGTTGTTTGTTTCACTTGATAATGATGAAGCAACGATTGCGATTCTTAGACAAAGTGGAGTTCAATGGATTACTGATATTGCATCTCATCAATCAGGTAAACAATATGAATCTGAAAATAAGGAAAAAGAATATTTTGGCGATATCATTAAAATCATCAAAGAAAAGATGACGGATGAAACCACTCTTGTTATCGTAGGACCCGGATTTACCAGAGATCATCTCATTGATTATGGTCGTGATAAATATCCTTCAGTTTTTGATCAATGTTTAAGTTATGCAACGGGTAATGCGGGGATGAATGGTGTGCATGAAGCAATGAAATCTGGTGTCGTTGAACATATCGCTAAAGAAAACAGAGTGGTACGAGAAACAAAAATCGTTGATACCGTTTTTCAGGAAATACGAAAGAATGGACTTGTAGCTTATGGATTTGACCATGTAAACCGTGCTATAGATGCTAGTGCTGTTGAAACATTGGTAATAACGGATAGTTTAGTACGAACCAAAAGAGGAGATAAACTCTTACAAGATGCAGATCAACGACAAAGTGATTTTATTATCATCAACACGAATCATGATGCAGGTAAAAAATTAGAAGGATTAGGTGGCATTGCTGCATTATTACGATTTAAAATCTAAAAAAAAGAAAAAGGATATTTTGCTTTAAAATATCTCATTATTTTATATCATTCCTCGCCCATAAGCAAGGTTAACATAGAACTCGCCAAGTTGATGACTGCTCACAACCACATCATCGTCACCAGTTGTTTTCGTATCGTCATCATCATCATTTTCAGGTTCTGTGAGTTCATGTGTATAGTACGTATAATCAACTGAGATATCTACAGTATTTCCATTATCTCGATTGAGTAAAAATCTCCACCAAGGTTCACCAGTTTCAATGTTAAGGGTCACATCAAAATCAGCACTGTTTTGATCCATGAATTCTTCATCTAACTCAGATCTTGCCTCACTTTCAGTTGTTGCATCCACACTACCATCCTGTGGCATAGTGTTCACATTATAGGAAAATGAATGGTTCCCTTCCATTTCTGAAGTTTCTTCTTTAGATTTTCCTTCAAGACTGACTTCTGCAGTCAAGGTATCTTTACCTTTCGTTCTGATTAAGCCAAAGGTGTTATCATCTTCCCAGTCGATATTTACTGTGACCTGAGTTAATACACATCCATCTGGTGCATCAACAGAGTATGATTGTTCAAAAGCAGAATCTTTGCTTACCATTGGAGACTCAATTGTTTTACTTCCAGTTCGTTGCGTCCAGGTGTATTCGTACTCCATTTCATTAGCATCATCTGTATCCGCAGTGGTATCATCTGAAGAAGGGGCATTGTATAATGCAATACCTGCACCAGCCACGATAAGAATTACAACTCCAACAATAAGAATGATTTTGTCATTTTTCTTAAGATTCATTGAGACACCTATCTAAATTATGCACATTTTTATTTTTCTATTAATATAAGTATGTTTACTCCTTTATTAAAGTTTTTCATCGTAATCCTAAAATAGATATTAAATACCCTTAATCAACTAAGAAATAGTAAGTATTCATGAAACAAAATATATTTTATTATTCTCCTAAAACCAATTCAGCTTTACTTCTCAAATTCCCACGATGAGGATATTGATCATTAATTTGCGGTTCCATACCATCATAATCATCAAGATTTTCCTCATTTTTCAACACATATCTGGCATAGTAAAATGCTTCTTCAACAGATACTTCACCATCTTTAGACATAGCAAATCGAGGAGGCTTACCTGTATCTAAAAGCCCTGGTCGAAATCCATCTGCATCACCAGAGATTAATCCTTCAAACCAAAGCAAGGTAAAAAGAGGACCCCGAGTGGTACTTGCATATCCTGGTCTAAATTTACTTGCTCCAGTCATCACCACTCGACCAGATCCAGGAATCCCAGAATTAAGCAGAAACAACGTTGGAAAGTTAAGAATGGTTTTATCTGCAAAACCACCACTAAAACAAGCATCAACAATAATACAGGTTTCATCCGATCGAAGACTATACAAAATATCTCCTAATTCCCGATCAGAAAATACATCATCCCAAAGAAATAGTGCACTTCGTTCAAGGATTTTTCCACCAGTAATCTGATTGTTTTCATCACCCCAACCATGACCCGCAAACCATAAAAACACTTCACTATCGCTAAATTGATTGGCTTCCTCAACCACATGATACAAAATCGATTTCACATTATCTTCAGTCGCACCACCATACGTTATATCATACGTATGAGGTCTTTGTTCAAGAGTCTCAATACGATTTCCATATCCATTATCATCTCGTATCCAACCATCATCAAATAAAATGTAAATGTTATCTGTTGGATAATTAAAGTTTTCAATATAATACGCCGCCATTTGCTCAGCTAAAAGTAACCCACCATTCCCTAATTTTGTTTCATTGTTTTCAGGAAAATTAGCTGAAATAACAAACACCGCCCATCGATGTGCATTTGAATCGGTAGCAATGGCATTATCAACAGTAACTGATCGTTCGACAATTTCAGAATAAACCGCGCCATCCCATGATCGAACATAAATTGGAACTACTCCTTCAGGGCTTTTATACGTCACCCAATCATACGACCAAGTATCAGTCCCCTCTGCTTCTACCCAATCGCTTCCATTAATCTTAACTTCAACCCGTTGCACATGTCCTTGTCCATCAATATCAGTAGATTTTCCAGTTATTTTAACAATATCTGATACTACCTGATCAGTTTCAGGATATAAAATTGAAACATCTGGTGGATGATTTTCTTCATTATTTTCATCCAAACACCCTGCAAACAGGGGAAGAACCAAAAGAATAGTGATGAAAAAAACAACGATTTTAGGTTTCATAGACGTCTAAATATTATTCTATAACTTATTATTTAAATAACTTCCTTTACAGTTCACTCCAAAAAAAAGATAGTTTCCACCGGCTATCTCTCTTTAAAATGTTCATATCCTAGATTTGGTAACTGATCACGAAATCCATTTGGTTTTTTTAGGACAACTTCATTCTTATCAGAGACAACCTTCCCAATAACTGTTACCTTAGTACCAATCATACTCAGTTCATTCTGAATGGTTGAAATATCATTTTCAGATGCGGTGAATAACAATTCATAATCACCACCAAAGTGAAGAGATAATGATAACCCATCAATTGTTGAATCAAACAAAGCACATTCTTTTAACTGTGGTGAAATAGGTAACGTATCTTGATAAATTTCAAAGCCAACTTGATTAAGTTCAGTTAATTGATAAAGCGATGAAGACAGACCATCTGATAAATCCATGCAACAATGAACAAGTTTGGTTTCAGCTAATGTTATTCCTTCATTGACACGGGGACTTGGTTCACAAAGAGCATTAACGTTGCCTAACGTTTTTTGCTGTTGTAAGAGGTGATAGCCTGCAGCAGCTTTTCCTAACGAACCAGTAACCAAAACCATATCATCTGCTTGAATCCCTTTTCGGGACATAAACAAATCCTTTTTCACTTTTCCTAACGCAGTCCCAGATATGGATAACGAATTATGTTCTTTTGTATCTCCACCGATAATTGCTGTATTATACTTAGTTGCACATGATGAAGCACCTTTAATAACATCCAAAAAAGAGGAAGTTGGATATGTTTTTGGCATCCCAAGCGATAATAATAATCCAAGTGGTTTTCCTCCTTTTGCTGCAATATCACTAAGATTTATTGCAGTAATAAACCATCCTATCTGCCAAGGATTCATACCTTGGGGAACATGAGTTTTCTCAGAAATCATATCCGAAGATGCAAGAAGATAGTCCTCATTTATTGGGATAATTGCACAATCATCTGTAAAATCACTTAAAGGTTGATGTTCATGGTAAATGGAAGCCGCCATCCTAATTAATTCTCGTTCACCAACATCTGACAATGTTTCCATTAAAACCAACTCCAGAACAAAGAAAACAATCTTAGGTAAACAAGAACCATCAATACCCCTTCATAAAAACGTTTTATCACAAGCTAACAATTCTTTTATTCCTCAAAAACTTTATGATAACTTATTCTATGTATCCTCTTAACAGTGAAAGGTGAGTTCATTGAAAAAAACGACGTATGCTGAAAGCGGTGTTGATATTGACAAAGAAGAAATTGCAATTAAAGCACTTATTGGAGAAATGAAACAAACCAGAAAAGGAATCGGGTCTCCAATGGGTGGTCATTATGCTGGAATGATTTCTTTTGGAAAATATGCCTTAGTCTTATGTACTGACGGTGTGGGAAGTAAGGTACTCATTGCTTCAAAACTTAAAAAATGGGACACCGTAGGCGTTGATTGCATGGCAATGAACGTTAACGATGCTATTTGTGTGGGAGCTGAGCCTTTAGCTTTTGTTGATTATCTTGCATTGGATTCACCTAATCCAACGTTTACCAAAGAAATAGGTAAAGGATTGAAAAAAGGTGCAGAACTAGCGCATGTTTCAATTGTTGGCGGTGAAACCGCATCTCTTCCAGAAGTAATCAATGGTTTTGATTTAGCAGGAACTGCTTTATCCTATGTAAAAAAAGATCAAATCATAACAGGAGAAAAAATCAGTCCAGGTGATGTAATTATCGGACTGAAGAGTTCAGGGATACATTCGAATGGCTATTCACTCGTAAGAAAAATAATCAAAGACGCATCATTATCTTACAAAGATCAGTTTCCTAATGGATTATATCCTGGTAAGACCATAGGTGAAATATTACTTACTCCAACTGCGATTTATGTGAAAGAAATCCTTTCCCTTTTAAAAAATGTTGAAGTACATGGATTAGCACATATAACTGGTGGAGGGTTGCGTAATTTCAATCGATTGAAGGACACTGTTCAATATGTCATTGATGATTCATTTACTCCTCAGGATGTTTTTTCATTTTTACAAGAAACAGGTAATGTTGATGATAAAGAAATGTATCAAACCTTTAACATGGGAATGGGATTTGCCATCATCCTGCCAGAATCTGATAAAGAAAAAGCACTGTCTATCTTAAAAAAAGAATCAAACTATGCAGTTAAACAAGTTGGTCGTATTGAGAAGGGATCTGGAGTTGTGTTTCCTTCAAAAAATCTTACTTTCCCTTAAATTCAACCATACAATAGGAACAACAGAGCAAACAAGATCGGTTGATGTATGAGATAAATAATAAGTGAATGGCGTCCAATGAATGCGATTGGATTGAGTAAAAACGGATTTTGTTGTTTTTGTGAATATTTTGATTGTAGCAGCGGATATATTTTTTGTCCTAAAAAAATACCAATAAGCACCACACCAAACCATGGAACTAATGGAAAATAATCAAGCGTGTAAAATGAAGGTGTTTTCAAACCAATCCAAAAAAGAAATGGATTTGAAACAGTAATTGATGAAAAGTAAACGCCAATACCTACCAGAAGAAAACCAAAGATCAAAGAAATAGTAGGCTTAGGGATAAATGGGTAAGATAGGATAATACATATGCTAATACAATGAATGACACCAAACACAATGAATCCATCATGTGGATAAATCCAAGTAATGAAGGTTATCAATAAAGCAACACAAAACAGCACGATCCCTCTTTTGAAATATTTTGAAAATGGTGGTGTTTGTTTTTTTATTTGTTCATATCTTTTAAAACTAAGGACTAATGAAATACCAACGACCAGTAAGAAAAGAGTACCAATTGGATAAAGAAATAACCGAAAAAAGAAAGAGTGCAATGGTAATGAGGAAATTTGCAGAAAATTCAAATCAAACAAAATGTGATAGATGATCATAAGAATAACAGCGATACCTCGTAATACGTCTATCTCCCAAAATCGTTGTACCTTTTTTTTCATAAGATAAAAAAAGTAATTGAATTCAGTTATTTATGTTATAACCAAAAAAGTAGAGTAGCGGGGAGTGGATTCGAACCACTGATCTACGGGTTATGGGCCCGTCGGGATCTCCTGGCTACCCCACCCCGCTAAGATGATCATACACTAAATCAGGTATGATGTTCGGAATGTCCTAATGCAGCTTCATGTACTTAAATGTACTACCTATGGGGTATTCGCATTGGTTTTAATTATATACCTTTTGCTAGTGGATAATATTTGTCAGTTATTTAATTATGGCCATGGTTCCATTAACGGATATTTATCCTGTTTTGAACCATCTGATGTGATATCATACGGTGTGTCTCCAACGCCATCATCATCCCCATCAATTCCATTGTAATCATCCCAATAATTACCTTTGGATGTTTCTTCATTATACCATATGTTTCCACCAACATAATCATTTGCATTCCAGATGGTATTATTTACAAACGTATTATAGTAAGCAAAATTGGTAGTTGCTCCACAACAAAAATACATTCCTTGATAGTTATCTTTAAATTGATTGCTTATTACTTTGTTATGACGTGAGCCTTTAATTCGCATACCATATTCATTTTGATCAAAGGTATTATTCTCTGCGATGACATAATTTGAATTGTAAACATAAACTCCATAATTATCATTTAAGAGAAGCGTATTGTTAAAAATGAGATTATTATTTGCTCTGTTGCAGTGAATGCCATTGTAACAATTCTTAACTATAGTATCTGATATGATGTTATTCGTCGTTCTGATTTCGATACCTGAACTGCTTGATCCACTATTTTGAATGGTAAAACCTGTTACGCTGCAAAATTCAGCCGAATCAATAGTAATAACATCTTCAAGTTTTGATCCATCAATTATGGTCGTATCAGGATTTTCACCGATCAGATTAATCGTTTTATTAATAGTGATTGTTTCATTATATCTTCCGGAGAAAACGTAAACAGTTTCATTTTCCAATGCTTGGTCTATTGCTTCCTGAATTGATGTGAATTCTTTGTCTCCAGATAATGATACATACAAGCCATCTGGAATGTTATCATCATCTGAATCATCAGGTAATGTAGTCGTACATCCTGATAAAATAATTGTTATTGAAAGAACACTGAATAAAATAATCTTTGCTCTTGTTTTCATTTGTAAATCACCTAGTAAGACTATAATATACTTTTCTATCTCACTTTTTATCTATCGATACGGATTTTGAAGAATCAAATAACAAATAAAACTTTTATTATTTTCCCTTAACAAAACCTGTAAACGAAAACGATGTTGATTTCTGTTCACCATTATAAGAATATACCGTTACCGAAAGTTTGTACTCTCCATTTAAAGGTTCTTCTACCTTCCAAATATATGGATATTCATCATCAAAATAATAGGATTCATCATCAATAAAGAATTCAACCCCATACACCTCTCCTTCTGGTTGAGACGATGCATCAACAGAGACATCAAAAGATCCAATAAGAAGCGGTGTTGACCGTAAGGGAAGAGGTAATAGTTTCATATCAAATAGATACAACCATCCTTTATCGGGGACAGGAGAAGTAATCTCACAGGTCAAATCGATAGATTCATCAGAGGGAAGATGAACAGTTAGATGAGGATCTCCGAAAAGATTGGTTTCATAATACACCCAGCGAACACCATTTTCATTAATCCGCCAGATGTTATCTTCTTTTGAAAAATGATTTGCATCACCAACGGTTCTTATATCCTCTTCAAATAAAGCTTTGAAAAACGATTCATCTAGAAATAGAGATGGGGAATCAAGATTGTTTTCACTACCAAGACCATACCGAGCGTTCATTATAGCTGCAACAGATCCATATGAAGTTTCAACAGTTAATCGTTCCGCAATACAATCATATCCTAAGGGATTGTCAAATCCACCTGCCATACAACCATGGCTATACACCAAAAATGGTTTATTGTTTTCTAAAAGATCCACATCACTATTTGACATCCTCATATTGTAACCATAATACGAATGTCCATCATGATTAATGATATGTGGAGGGGCCTGGTTGATAATGTTAATGAGATCTTGTTTATTCCAATGTGAGCTCATATCTCGATCATACAAAGTTACAAGATTAAACGCATCAGGAACCAATGGTTTAATTTCATCCTTATAATTTCCACCATACGCCGATATTCCCGGGAATCCAAGATATTCTCCCACAAACAACATTTTAGCTAAATATGAATCATCAGTTAATGATTCATAACGAAGTGTTTTACTGACAAAGTTTGCGATTTCTTCAAATGAATCAACACAAGCTCGTCCGACAGAAACTTCTGAAAGTAAATCTGCTTCATCTACCCCGTTGAACTTATTACGATCGGGTGATTCTCCAAAATGAGCATCTAAATCAATATTAAAATTTCCATCCAAACAAGCATAATACACATCTGAAGGAATATCATCTTCTTCTTCACCCATTCGCATACTTTGATTGATCAATGGAAGACCACTCTCATTAGCAAAGAGTCCTCGAGATGGAATAATATTTTGATTTGGATTTGATACATCTGCATCCCCAGCTAAGAGAACATATCCAACCCCTAGCTCTGTGTATGCATATCGAATATAGTTTCTAATCCGAGCTTGAGCATCATCAAATAATGAATAATTATGGGTAATTGCTGTTTGATAAAAGGGATTTGAAGGGTTATTATCCCCCCAGGTACCATTTACCGAATATGCTGGATCATTAAGAATTTCTTCAACGGTAACAATATGTGTGGAGATTCCCTGTTGTTCTTTATGATATGTAAAATATTCAAGATTATCTTCTAACGGTGAGTGAGCAAGGGAATCATTTGTGATAATCAAATAGACTCCATCAGTTTCATGATCATTAAGATCAGATGAGGAATACGTGGAAATTATCTCTTTATTATCAATCATTGAATAAAGCGACTTATCTAAGGTGTACGTATTTTTTATTATTGGAGCATAATCTGAATCCTTAGTTGAAATATGAACATTCATCTCACTATAATAACACAATTGTTCATTTTCAGATTCATAAAAAACGGGATAAAGATTCAAAAACACAACTGGATACCCTCGAGTCCAATAACAACCAACAAATTCAAAACATTCTTTTCCATCATCAATCCGATTAAGGATCTCCTGATTTTCCAAAGACACTACATCATTAACATTTTCTTCTGAAAACAAAACAGGATCTCTTGTTTCCACTCGTATCTCATCAACTACTTTACCTTGTGGCAGAAGAAGACGGACAGGTTTAACAGGCACGTGCAATTGATCAAGGCTAATTGATGAATCACTTCCAGATAACAAAAGAATAATTTCATCATTTTCCATGGTAACTGAGGGTTCTGAAAAACAAGCAGCATAAGAAATCTTAGAAGATGAAATAGCATCTCCTGTGATACCGCCAGCAAATGGCATCATAAGAATTAGAACAGTGACTAAAGAAGAAAACAAAAAACTACGGGAGAAAACAAATCGTCCTCGAAACATATCGTTCACATATTTAAAATAAATTCTTTAGTATATAATTATTACCTTTAAAAAAGGTAAAAAAGAAAGAATTTTTTGTTTTTAAGATAACGAGATTTTACATCCCTGATTATGCGATCCGGTTTTTCTCATGACAATATCCAAAACACCATTGGTAAACGTGGCTTTTGTTGAACAAGGATCCACATCAACAGGTAAATCAACCATCCTATGAAATCGTTGAGTACGTGTATTCACCGTTATATCTACATAGTCATTTGTTACATGCAAATCAATATCATTCTTTCGCGCCTGAGGAACTGAGATAGTCACCATCACCAAATGTTTACTGGTTAATACTTCAGGTCCTGCATCTTCAATATGATGTTCAACGAATTTATCATCGATCAGAAAAGAAGATTTATCAGGATAGGGAAAAAAATCATCATCTTCCAAAGATGGTTTATAAAACGAGTCATCATCCTCTTCATCATCCTCAGATAAAACATCATACATGATATCTTCAACAATTTCTTTAAATTCTTCACTTTTAAAGAATTGTTGCATTCTATCAAAAATATGATCTAATTCTTCATCGGAAAAATCATCGAATGGATGAGGTTTATCTTTATCATTATCCTTAGAAAAATGCATAGGAAGCCCCCGTACAATTCATAGCATTATTTACTCAATACAGCAAGGTGTTTAAAGAGTTTATGCCTACAACTCTTTTTCAAGATCCTTGAAAAGTTTTTTTGCTTTCCTGCTAAGTTTCTTAGGAGTCTTGACATGGACTTCTACATATAAATCTCCATATCGGGAACTATTGATATATGGCATTCCTTTATTTTTCAAACGTAAAATGGTCCCATGTTGTGTACCCTCAGGTATCTTCAAGGTTACTGAATCACCACCAATGGTTTCGATATCTTTTTTCGTTCCTAAAGCTGCTTCTGGAAAAGAAACGGTTTGAACCGTGTATAAATCCGCACCTCTTCTTTTAAACTGTTCATGAGGACGAACATGAATAACTACGTATAAATCACCAGTTCCACCTGGACCTGATTCACCCTCTCCAGCTAACCGAAGTTGAGATCCATCATCAACACCAGAAGGAATGTGAATACTGATATCCCTATTTACCTGAATTTGGCCAGTCCCACCACATTTTTTACATTTATGCTCAATAATCACACCTTTACCATCACATCGAGGACAGACTCCAACTTGAGTGAACATCACAAATGCTGTTCGTCTTGATTGCCGAACTTGTCCACGTCCACCACATTGTGAACATGTCTTTGGTTTAGTACCTGGTTTTGCACCACTTCCCCCACAAACATCACAAGATTCAGTGCGAGGAATACGAATCTCTTTATCCAAACCATCATAAGCTTCCTTTAAAGTTATCTCCGTATAATATCGTAAATCTGCACCTCGACGAACCCGCCTTCCACGAGAAAAACCAGATCCTCCACCAAAAGATTGATTGAAAATATCTTGAAAACCACCCATACCACGAAAGATATCCCCAAAATCTGCATTTCGAAAAATATCTTCAGAGCTATATTGTTGATCGATACCTGCATGACCATATTGATCATACATTTGCCTTTTTTCACTATCAGATAACACTGCGTATGCTTCTGAAATCTCTTTGAATTTCTCTTCAGCTTCCTTACTTGGATTCTTATCAGGATGATATTTCAACGCGAGTTTCCGATATGCTTTTTTAATCTCGCGTTTATCTGCATCTTTGCTCACACCGAGAACATCGTAATAATCTTTCTTTGTCATACTGCAGCGCTTGCTAATTCAACAAGTACTATTTGTGTTTTGTGACCTCCCCAACTATTTAAAAGCAGTTGAAAGAATCCTAAAGAATCAGTTGCATAATTAAAAACAAGATATCCCCAATGATAAACGAACAAATGAATCCAACAAGTAATGGTATCATAAATGGCACTTTTGGTGTAACCCAAACATGCTTGAACCCCGCATCCTTGAATCCTTGATAAACATCATCGGATTCAAAGGAATGAGGAACGTAAGAAAACCGTTTATGACCATCAACGATTCGTTCAAGTGGCCAAACGAATTTTTCTTCAGCTTTTTTAAGAGTCATTCGATAACCCAGAAAACAATGAGGGAAACGAATATCTCTTTTGATAAGATTAAAAACAAATAAACTCAACGGAACAAAAAGAAAAATAACTATTGAATTAGAAAAAATAACCCAAGAAAAAGGCATTGGTGAAAAAAAGAGAGGAAGCCCATAAAAAAAGGGTTGAAATGGGACAAGAATTGCAATCGCCATGATAGCTTTAGCATCAGCACCTCCAAAAATAAGCCGTAACTGAAAAAATACATAGACTATACCAATAATGATTGGGATGAAAATCAAATAAATTGCATAATCAACAAGTCGATTAGTTAAAAAAAACTCAGCACCCAGCAGAACTATTCCTAGCCCTCCAAGAATGATCCATAACATATTTGGCGCGCGTCGAGTTTTAATATCCGTATATGACGCATAGGCTAAGATGCTAACGCCAGCTATAAAACGAATCGTATCTAACACGGTGATAGTAGAGATCATAATACAGCAGAGGCATCCTTATTTAGTTTTATTAACCTAATGGTTTTTCCCAACTCAGTTCAAAAATGAAGTAATAGATGATGGTTTAAGTTTATGATATTAATTTTAGCTATGAGCCTGTCTGAGAAATAATTTCATATCATCTGGCACTATTTTATTGTTTGGACTTTACTCATCTTGATTAATGATACTATTGAAAAAAAAATTA